>JAHFHJ010000123.1 GCA_023246985.1 Candidatus Omnitrophota bacterium
AAAGGACCGGTCGGATTTCATCCTTAGACCCTGTTTCATTTCTATGATCAAAAGTATCCGGGAATGGCCGGCGGGTGAGCGGCCGAGGGAAAAATTAATGGAGAAGGGAGCGGAAGCGCTTTCAGACGCCGAGCTTTTGGCCGTGCTTTTGGGGCACGGAACGCGCGGACAGGATGTGGTGAGCTTCTCAAGAAGTTTACTGCTCCAATTCGGCGGGCTTCGCGGGATCTTGACCCAGTCGCCGGCCTCGTTTGAAAAAGTGAAAGGACTGGGCCTTGCCAAAACCGCCATGCTTTTTGCGGTCCGGGAGATCGGGCTCCGGCAGCTGCGCGAGAAAATGATCGGACAGAATTTTGTCCGAAGCCCCCAGGCCGTGAGCGATTATCTTACCGCCACGCTCAGGGATCAGAAGCGCGAGATTTTCAAAATTCTTTTTCTCGATAAGGCGCTGCGCATTATCGGCGAGCGGGATCTTTTTTTTGGAACGATCGATGAAGCCGCGGTGCATCCCCGCGAGATCGTGAAGGCCGCGCTGGAATTCCACGCTTCCGGCCTTGTGCTCGTGCACAATCATCCTTCCGGTAAAGTCGAGCCGAGCCGCGAAGATTACGAGATCACGCAGAAGATCAAAGCCGCCTGCCAAACCGTTTCGGTCCGGATCCTGGATCACATCATCATCGGCGAAAACCAGTACTTCAGCTTTTCGGAGCGCAATTCCTTATGAACAAGGGGATAAGGGGAACAGTCATAATCACAGGGTAATTATGCCGGTCCCCTTTATGCTTTATGATATATTACCTTTCATGACGAAACGGTCCGAATGGTTTCCCTTGGCGGTTGTTTTTGCCTCGGTGTATTTTTTTTCCATGAACGGGCTCGGCGCTCTGCCGAACCTGGCCATTAATTTCCTGCTCAAGGACCGGGTCGCTCTGACACCGGCCGGACTTGCTTACTTCCAAGCCGTGATGCTCATCGCATGGGTCGTGAAGCCGCTCTGGGGGATGATCTCGGATCTTTTTCCGATTTTCGGATCCCGGCGCAAGTCCTACCTTATGCTTACATCCCTTTTGGCGGCCGGGGCGTGGCTCATCCTGGCCTCTCTCGGGCAGTATACAGCCGGTCTGCTCCTGCTCCTTATGACTTTGATTTACATGGCCTACGCGTTCCAGGACGTGGTGACGGATGGCCTGATGGTCGAAACCGGACAGCCCCTCAACATGACCGGTCAGTTCCAGTCGATCCAGTGGGCCGCTGTTTATGCGGCCATGATCGTCACCTCGCTCGCCGGAGGCCTGGTCGCCGAGTTTGCGCAAAAAGGCGCATGGTCTTACCGGAACATTTTTTTAATGACCGCTGCGTTCCCGGCACTGACAGCTATCATCGCGCTCTTTCTGGTCCGGGAACCCCCGCGAACCCATCCGGAGCGGGAAGCGGGGATCGGGCTCAGGGACGTGTTCCGTCACCGGGGCATCTGGGTCCTCGCGGCCTTTCTTTTCCTGTGGAATTTTTCTCCCTCGTTCGGAGCTCCTTTCTTTTACTACACCGTTGATACGTTGAAATTCACGGCTTCTTTTCTTGGTATTCTGCAAGCGGTCGCAAGCGTGGGAGCCCTTGTGGGGAGCGTCTTCTATGGCCTGCTTTTCGCCAGGTTCCCGATACGAAGGTTTCTTGTGATCGCGGTTTTTGTCGGCGTGTTCACGACCCTTTCCTATTTTATTTATTTCACTCCCGGGCTTATCGTTCGCCCGTCCGTTCTCAAAGGCCTGGCGCTTTTGCTGAATTTTTTTCTCGGGACCGCGAATGCGGTGATCTTTCTGGCGCTCATGAACCTAGCGGCCCGTACCTCGCCTCAATATGCCGGAGGAACGGTCTTTGCGTTGCTGATGTCCTTTTACAATCTGGGGCAGATGAGTTCAAGCGCGTTCGGAGGATTTCTGTTCCCGCGAATCGGCCTTGAGCCGCTGATCCTGTTGTCCGCGGCTTTTTCATTTTTCGCGCTTTTTCTAATTCCGTACCTTCCGATACCCGCAAAATTTTCGGAAAAAGGGCCGACTCCATGAAGAAGTATTTTGTGAAAATAGTGTTGATCTTGGTTCTCGCGGTAGCTGCCTGGAAAGCGTACGACGTCTACTGGCTTCGTCACCGATACCTGATCACGGCCTATTGCGATTGTCCGGTCTGTGTTAATAGGATAGAATTTCGTGACGGCAAGTTCGCCAGCCAGCGTCCGGTTTATTGGGGAGGCGTGGCCGCGGACCGATCGGTCTCATTTGGGTCGAGTGTGGAATTGGTCCCTTTCACGGTGTGGGATTGGCTTGCGATTCGGTTCTTTTTAGACGACAGGCGGTATTTTACCGTCGAGGACCGGGGTGGCAAGATCCGCGGCCGGCATATCGATATTTTTTTCCCCCAATCGCGGGGCGGCCATCAAGCAGCCGTGCGATGGGGTGTTCGTCGCATGCGTATCAAGATCAACGGCCGGTTCATGGAGTGAAGTTCCCGTCGGCGTGTTTCAAAAACAGGAAAGAGATTCTTTGATCCTCGCAAGTTCCCTGCGCACGGGTATTTTTTCCTTCTATTCTCACCGGGTCTTCGGCCCTCGGTTAAAACCCCTTTAAGGATGGGGGGTGTTTGGGTATACTAAACCCTCAAATTGATCCAGGAGCAGCCTTTGACCCAGACCGATCCGCCAGGCCTTGACGCTCAGATAAAACTCACGCCCATGATGGAACAATACCGTTCCATCAAGAAGACCCTTCCCACGGATACGATTCTCTTCTTCCGCCTCGGGGATTTTTATGAAATGTTCTTCGAGGACGCCGTCCGGGCTTCTGACATTCTGAATATCACCCTGACGGGCCGTGAGGGCGGGGAAGCCGGTCGCGTTCCGATGTGCGGCTTCCCGCATCATGCTTTTCAGGGCTATGTCCGGACGCTTCTCGACAGTAACCTCAAAGTAGCTCTGTGCGAACAGATCGGCGATCCGACGCCGGCCAAAGGGCTTGTGGAGCGCAAAGTCACGCGTATTATCACGCCGGCGACTTATCTTGATGACGAGACGCCCGAAAAGAATCTCCAATACATGGCCGCCATTCTTGCGGGTAAGGACTCTGCGGTTCTGGCGTACCTGGAGCTGAGTACCGGAGAATTCTACGCGCGCGAAATTACGCGGGATCGCTTGCTCGATGAATTGACGCTTCTTTGGCCCCGCGAAGTGGTGATCCCCAAGGCGTTGGCCGGCTTGGAAAATCTCGCGAATTTCATTCAGGAGACCCTGAAGGCCACGCTGACGGTCTATGAGGACTGGATCTTCGAACCCGAAGATTCCATGCGGCTCCTTCTTGAGATCTTTAAACTGGGTTCCGCACAGGGTATTCCTTTCCATGATCATCCGCTTGCGGTGGGGGCCTGCGGCGCTATTTTGTATTACCTCAAGGATCATTTTCATAGCGCGCTGGAACATGTTCAGAAACCGCGACTTTTTAACGCCGCTCAATTCATGGTGCTTGACCGCCAGGCCCAGCGAAGCCTCGAATTGGTGGTTTCTCAAAACGGGCGCAAAGACTATGGCACGCTTCTTTCGGTGATTGATCGGACGCAGACGGCCATGGGTGCCCGACATCTTTATCACTGGCTCACGCATCCGCTTTTGGACATCCCGGAGATTCAAAAGCGCCAGGAAGCAGTCACGGAGCTTATCAAGGAGCTTCATCACGCGGAGCATATGGGCCGGCTTCTCAAAGGCGTGAAAGACATGGAGCGGACCTTAAGCCGTCTCAATTACGGCGTGGCGAATGCCCGGGACCTTGTGAACTTGAAAGCATTTCTGGACCGCGTGCCGGAAATACGCAATATCCTGGGGGCGTTCGACGCGGACCTGATCCGTGATCTGCAGAAACAGGTCCAGCCGTTTCCTCGCTTAAGTGAACTCATCGCCCGTTCGATCGTCGAAGAACCGCCGCTTGTTGTTAAAGACGGCGGGCTGATTCGCGCCGGGGTTTCGGCCGAGCTGGAGGATCTCAGGAGCATTTCACAAAAAGGAAAACAATGGATCCTGGAATTCCAACAGCGCGAGATCGAGCGCACGGGAATCAAGTCGCTTAAAGTGAAGTATTCAGGCGTGTTCGGCTACACGCTTGAGATTAGCCGTTCCTATCTGGATCAAGTGCCGGAGAATTATATCCGCCGTCAGACGCTCGCCCATGCCGAACGGTTCATTGTGCCGGAGCTCAAGGAATGGGACGAGAAGATTTCGGGGGCGCAAGACAAGATCAAGATGCTTGAATATCAGATATTTTTGGAGGTACGCGCAAAGGTGCTCGAAGATCTTGCGCCGCTTCAGCATATGGCGAAGGCCATCGGTAGGTTGGATGCTCTGATGTCGCTTTCGAGGGTCGCGCTCGAAAAAAAATGGGTGAGGCCTGAGATAAGCGACGACCAACGGCTTTCCATTCGCGGCGGCAGGCATCCGGTGGTGGAGAGTATGCTGCCCGCCGGAAAATTCGTTGAGAACGATGGTCTTCTGGATCGCGATAAGAATCAGCTGGTGGTGTTGACCGGGCCGAACATGGCCGGCAAATCTACCTACATCCGCCAGATGGCGCATATCGT
>JAHFHJ010000032.1 GCA_023246985.1 Candidatus Omnitrophota bacterium
TTTAAGTATTTTTTGGTTCGCGGTTATTCCGGGACGACTCCGGATCATTGATCGTTTTCCGGTCCCAGTTCCAGATCACTAGCTGATAAGGCCGGAATAAATAATGAAGAGGCGCCACTAAAATATGCATCAACCGGGTGAACGGCAAGATGCCAAGGATCAGAAAGGCTCCGATGACATGCCACTTCACAAGGACCGGCATGGCTTTGATTGCATCGGTATGCGGGTTGAATTTTACAAGCGACCATAAGTAAGGGGACAGATCCGAAGCGAACCATGAAGACCCCCAACGATACTCCAGCGCGATCGTGCACCCCAAAACAACCTGAGCGAGGAGCAGGAGTTCAACCGTAACATCCATCCATGTGGTGATGACTCTCACGCGGGCATTCAATGTCCGTCTGATAAGCAAAACAATACATCCGGTTAAAAGGCCGATTGCGAATATAAAACCTGTCATTTCAAGAATGATTAACCGGACCGGATGACTGTTCCAGGATAATAACGCATTGGGAAATAAAAAAGCGGCCAAGTGCAGGAGAAACACGACCCCCATCCCTGCATGAAACGGAACAGAGCCCCAGAAAAGCCCTTCGCTCTCAAAGAATTGCGACGACAAAGAGGATATTTTGAAGGGCACAGTTCGGTACTGGTAGAACGTTCCCGTCAAAAAAACAACCGCCGCGACGTACGGTAATGCGATAAAAAAGAAATCGTCGAAAGTATTCATCGCAAGGCCTCTTCAAATAACGTCATGGGTCCGCAACCTCTTCAACGGACATCTCGGCGTTCAGAGATCCGAGAAAATCGTTCCGCGTAAACTTATCCGGCGTTTCTTCGTGGATCTGAAAATCCTGTCGGAGCACTGAAAAAAGAGCATTCAAAGCGTGCCGGTAGACCGCCGCGTGATCCGGCGACGTCTCAAGGAGCGTCTTATAATGCTTTCGATATAATTTATCTTTCTTCGCCATCCGTTCCGGACCGAATTCATCGATCATTTTTCCGAGCGCGGGAGCAAGGATCTCCCGGACCAAATCTTGGACGAAGTCCGCATCTTCTGATTTTGAGAGCAAGCGCAAAAGATTCGGCAGATGATCCGCGAGTTCCGTTCCGCAGTCATGGTGAGCCGTCTTATGCTCGCGGGTCAGACGGGACAAGAGTTCCCCGCGTTTATAGTGATCCCCGAAAAGCACATATCCCGCATCCAGCGTGGTAATGGCCTGGACATCAAAAGATCTTGTATAAACTTCCTGCAGGTGATCAAGATCACTGCGCAGCAACTGATCACGGAATATTCGGACCTCCGCCGCCGCGGAGGGATAGGGCCCTTTCAGGAAGGACACTAAGCTCGGAATTTTCGTAAAAAACGAGGGATCGGGATAATCGAATAAATCCGCGAGAAGACGGTAATGTTTTAAATCCATAACTTAAAGGCCTCTCTGGGGAGATTGCGTATGTCCAAAACCCGCCTTCCCCTTAATATCGTCCGTAAATTCGAGCATCTCAAGCGCTTGTTCCCGATGCGCCGCCGGAATCACAAACCGATCGTCGAATTTTGCCAGGGACGTCAGATAATAAATCGCGTCCGCATCTTGCGGAGTGAGCCCTGTCTTGCTTAGGGCGTCGGCCGCCTTTTTCTCCGAGACATCGCCCACCGTGACATGCCGGCGATGCATGCGAACCGCCATTAACTTTTTAAGTCGTATCTTCACTTGCGCCTCATCCCCCGCGCTGAAAAGACTGGCTAAGTATTTGAGTGGAAATCGCGCTTCATCAAGAGTTCCCCAAATATCATCGATACTTGTATCGTACAGCCACTTGTCATCCCACACTTTTGAAATCGGGTGCAATTTTTTTTTCTGTCTCTCATCCCTGGATTGAACCACGGAAGCCATCACCGGCAACAAAGGCGGCACATAAAAAAGCATCGGCAGTGTCCGGTATTCCGGATGCAGGGGGAGTGCCAAGCCCCATGTCTTGACAAATTTATAAGCCGGGGAATTCTGGGCCGCCTTAAGGGTGGAATCGGCGATTCCGTTGGACTTGGCCGCGCGAATGATTTCCGGGGAATGGGGATCGACTAAAGCCCCCAGATGAGCCTCGACCAGTGCATGTTCGGGACACGAAGCCGTTTCAAGAATTTTATCCGCGTCATATAAAACAACCCCGAGATAACGGATCCTTCCCACGCAAGAATGCATGCAGGCGGGCGCGAGGCCTGCTTCAATACGCGGGTAACAAAGAATGCACTTTTCTGATTTTCCGGCGTTCCAGTTGTAATAGGATTTCTTATACGGACACGCTGTCACGCACATGCGCCAGGCGCGGCAAACATCCTGATTGATAAGGACCATGCCGTCTTCGCCCCTCTTATAAATGGCCCCCGAAGGGCACGAGGCGACACATGCCGGATTTAAACAATGATTGCAAATGCGGGGCAGGTAAAAGAGCGCCATTTTTTCAAGCTGGAACATCGCTTCAGCTTCCGCGGAGGTAAGACTTTTCAGGTTGGGATCCTGACGCGCAAAATCCGGGGTTCCGCTTAGATCGTCATCCCAATTGGGGCCCATTTTAATATCGATGGGTTTTCCCGTGATCAAGGATACGGGTCTTGCCGTAGGCGGCATCCCGCCTGCCGGGGATTCGATCAGATCTAAATACTTATAGGTGAAAGGTTCGTAATAATCATCGATCGTGGGCATGTGCGGATTATGGAAAATGTTCAGCAACCCTTTTTGTTTTCCGGCGCCTTTAAGCTCTATCCCGTCCTGCTTTTTTTTCCGCCATCCCCCCTTGTAAATTGCCTGGTCTTCCCATTTGCTCGGGTACCCCGTTCCGGGCTTTGTCTCCACGTTATTCCACCACATGTATTCGGCGCCCTTACGGTCCGTCCATATGTTCTTGCAGGCGATCGAGCAGGTGTGACAGCCGATACATTTATCCAGGTGGAACACCATCGATATTTGCGATCGAATATCCATTGATTCGTTCCTTCTCCCGTTGAGAAAGCTACCCCCAACTTTGAATTTTTTTACATAAACGGTAGTTGGGGTTGCCCCAATTTCAACTTCGTTAAAATGGATAGGTATTGGGACTACCCCCAACTTTGAATTTTTTTACATAAAAGTAGTTGGGGTTGCCCCAATTTCAACTTCGTTAAAATTGATAGGTATTGGGACTAAAAAACGACTTTATCCATTTTGGTGATGATCACGTGCGTATCCCGGTTCACGGCCGTAGGCCCCCAATAGTTAAAGTGATACGTGAATTGGCCATAGCCTCCCGCCAGCAAGTTGGACTTGAGATGAACGCGCGTAAAACTATTAAGCCCCCCGCCTCTTCGACCTTTTCGAACTTCTGATTTTGGGATCCCGATCGTACGCTCGGTCGCGTGATACACGATACAAACCCCTTTGGGAATTCTGGAACTGATCACGGCTCGGGTACTGAAAACTCCATGGTCGTTATGCACTTCCACCCAGTCATTGTCTTTGATGTTCATGGCCTCGGCGTCCGCCTCACTCAACCAGCAGGGTTCGCACCCTCGGGAAAGCGTAAGCATTCTTAAATTGTCCGCGTAAGTCGAATGAATATGCCATTTTCCGTGCGGGGTTAAAACATTTAATATCCGCGCCCGTCCTTGTTTGATGGTTTCCCTTAAGTCCCCGTACGCTTCCGGTTTCGGAGAAGGCTTGTAGGTGGGCAAATGCTCTCCATACGCGATGTACATTTCATGATCCAGATAGAAATGCTGCCGTCCCGTGAGCGTACGCCAAGGAACCAGTCGCTCCACGTTGTAAGTATAAGCCGCATAAGCCCTGCCGTTATTCATCAGACCTGACCAGAGAGGAGAGGTGTTATACCTTCGAGGTTGCGCTTGAATATCCGAATAATCAATACGAACATCTCTGCTTCCTTCGGCAATATCCGCGAGAGAAAGTCCCGTCTTCTTTTCGGCAGTTTCATAAGCGCGGACGGTGAGCTCGCCATGGGTCAATGACGAAAGCTTCATCACGGCATTGGCCGCCGAGATATCTTCCTTGAGGGATGGATAAATTTTCCCATTGAAGGTTTCCACGGGAAAATCATTAGATCCGATCATCTCGTCATAAACATCCGCGCACCTATAGTGATTCCCGTGGGCACCCAGTCCGTTCTTCTTAACATTCTCACCCAAGGTAATAAACTTGTCGTAGAGCTTGGGATAGTCACGATCCACAATGGCGATGTTGTGCATGGTCTTACCGGGGATCGCCTCACACTCCCCCAGATACCAATCTTTGATCGTGGGCTGCGTGATTTCCCCCGCCGTATCATGAGCGATCGGAACCGTCACGATATCTTTTTGCGGCTCAGGTAAATATTCCTTGGCAAGCTCGCTTGTCTTTTGAGCTAAGCGTTTAAATATCTCCCAATCTGTTTTGGATTCCCAAACCGGAGCGATCGCGGGGGAAAGAGGATGAATAAAGGAGTGCATGTCCGTTGAATTCAGATCGGCTTTTTCATACCATGAGGCGGCCGGCAAAACGATATCCGAATAAAGCGCCGAAGAGTCCATCCGGAAGTTCAGATCCACCACCAGATCCATTTTTCCAGTAGGAGCGACCTCATGCCACCGGACCTCTTGGGTCCGCTGCTCTGAATCCTCGGTGATTACGGCATGGTCCGTTCCCAGATAGTGTTTCAGACAATACTCCATGCCTTTCATACTCCCGACAATGGCATTGCCGCGCCAGATATACCAAACCCGCGGAAAATTTTCTTCAGCTTCCGGATCGCTGATCGAATATTCCAATTGCTTCGACTTCAGTTGCTCCAGCACATATTTTTTGATCTCGTCATCGTTTTTTGCGCCGCGGGCTATTGCTTCCTTGCTTAGTTCAAACGTATTTTGCTTAAACTGCGGGAAAAAAGGCATCCACCCCATTCGCACGGCTTTGAAAATATGGTCGGCCATATGCCCCTTCGTCATTTTATTATCAGGGACCGTGTTGTAATCCTTGAAATGACCGTCGACTCGATACTGGCTGGTGTTGATGTAATGCCATATGGGCGTTTGTTGCAAACGTACTGCGCCTTGCCAATCCCTGCCAAATGCGATGGTTCCCCAGGAATCCATGGGCGCGAGCTTTTCTTGTCCTACATAATGATTCATGCCTCCGCCATTTTTGCCGACGCATCCCGAGAGCATGAGCGCCATGATGGCCGCCCGGTAAATCAGGTTATTGTGATACCAATGGTTAACACCGGCGCCGGAGATGATCATGCATTTGCCTTGGGTTTTACTGGCTGTTTCTGCCCATTCTCGGGCAAACTGAAAAACCGTCTTTCGGTCAATCCCCGTGAAGACTTCCTGCCATGCCGGCGTATAAGCGGCGTCTTGATCGTCATAATTTGCCGGGTAATCGCCCGTCAACCCCCGCGACACTCCGTATTGGGCCATCACAAGATCGTAGACTGTCGCCACCGGGACTTTTCCGCTCGCGGTTTTGACATATTTGACAGGCACGCCTCTCAAAACTTTTTTATCCAGTCCGAACTCCGTGAATTCAACCTGAAGCACGTCATCATAATCGCCTAAGAATGTTAACATCGGGTTGTAGGGCTTATCGCCTTCGGCACTCTCAAGCTTCAGATTCCACTTGCCCTGGGTCTCATCCCAACGATGCCCCATGCTTCCTTTGGGAATCACGAATGCCTTGCTGGCTTCATCGATATTCAGGAATTTCCAGTCTCCATTCGACACATGCGCATACTGCTCCAGTTCGTTCGCGCGCATCAGCCGGCCGGGCCTTAATATCCTGCCGTCCGTGTCGAGTTTTACAAGATAAGGACTGTCGGTATATTGTTTGACATAGTTAAGAAAATAGTCGTTCTTTTTCTCATGATGAAATTCCTTGAGGATTACGTGCGTGACGGCCATCCAAAAAGCCCCGTCACTTCCCGCATGAAGCGGAATCCACTGGTCCGCATACTTACTGACTTGGCTGAAATCTGGCGAAAAAACAACGGTCTTGGTCCCATTATGCCGGGACTCGGCAAAAAAATGGCAGTCCGGCGTGCGCGTCATATTCAGATTGGCGCCCATATCCGCGATCATCTTGGCGTTATACCAATCCGCGCTTTCGCAAACATCGGTTTGCTCGCCCCAGATTTCAGGAAACGCGTTCGGCAGATCACAATACCAATCATAAAAACTTAAATTGACTCCGCCAAAAAGCTGCAAAAATCTGGAACCGGCCGCGTAGCTCATCATAGACATCGCCGGAATGGGAGAGAATCCCACGACGCGATCCGGCCCGTGTTTCTTTGCGGTATAGAGATTCGCCACGGCCATGATCTCAAGCGCTTCTTCCCAGCTGATGCGCCTGAATCCGCCTTTCCCGCGGGCTTTTTGATAACTTTCCCGGATTTTTTTATCCTTTTGGATATTGTTCCAGGCTTTCAAGGGATCTTTCGTTCTTTTCTTTTCTTCCCGATAGGCGTCTATCAGCGCACCGCGGATGAGCGGATACTTTATCCGGAGCGGACTGTATAAATACCATGAGAAAGAAATCCCTCGTTGACAGCCTCGGGGTTCATACGGAGGTAATTTGTCTTCCAGGGACGGGTAATCCAGCTGCTGAGTTTCCCACACGACAATTCCCTCTTTCACGTGGATTTTCCAGGAGCATCCGCCCGTGCAATTCACCCCGTGAGTGCTCCGGACAATGGTGTCGTGCTGAAATCTGTTACGGTAGAAGTCTTCCCACTTTCGGGTTTGCGGAGCAATGATGTCTCTGATCCAGCTCATAGAGTTCTTTGACTATCCCTTTTTTGATCTCGATTGTCTGTCATAAATATTGCGATTCACGGGTCTTCGTTTTCGATTCAACCCCCAAACAAAATAAGACCCAAACAACGCGATGATGCCGGCCATGCCCAAGAGCAGTATCTTTGAGGCATCATGATTCGACTGTTGATTCCTTTGCTCTTTGTCCATTTGCTCTAAAAACGCCGCCAGGGCTGAAATCTCGTCACGGGTCAAAGGTTTTTCCAAGTAGGCTTCGCGCATCAGGGGAAACGGCGGATTTTTCAAAAGAGCGCTTATCCCGACCTCCCCCAAGCGGGAATAAGCCGTGGTCAGTTCTTTGGCCAAACGACCCCCTTTAAAAACAGCCTTGTTTTTGACGTTATGGCATGCGATACAGGAAGACCCGTGATGAAGAAATCGTTGTTTTCCCTGAAACAAAGCGATTCCTTTTCTGATGTCCGCCTGGGCCGTCTCCCTTTTTGTTTTTTCCGCGCTTCCGCCGGCCATCCCTGTTTTTTCAGCGGTCGAAGCCAGAGTGACATCTTCCGGTTTTGCGAGATACTTGATCACCTCTTCGACATCTTCAGCCGTCAATCCCATATCGACCATCGGCGTTTTATATTTTTCGAGAAGCGGCATAACGACCGGGTCTTTCTCCGCAATCTTCTTACTTGGAAACTGAATAAAGCTCTTGAGCCATTCTTTATCGCGGCGAGAGGTCACCCCTTTGAGATCCGGGCCTACCCTGTCTCCCGAACCCACCGTATGACAGGCCACGCAGGTTCTTGAAAACACAATATATCCTTTAGCGGAACCGCCGGATACCTGTGAAAGACTCTTGGCCGAAAAAGCCATGGGTGTTGCGGCCGTTGAGACGGCGGTCTGCGCGGTGCTGACGCCAATATCCATAGCACGCCGCTCGGTGCTTAAACTTTTGAGATAAACCAGGATCGCCGTTTCTTCTTCCTCAGTGAGATCCATCTTTTTCATCAGAGTCTCTTGGGGCTGCGCGTCAGGTTCCGTGACCGCTTCATCGAGGTAGGCCAAATTGACATTGCCGTCAAATTTATTCAACAGTCGCTCGCGGTTTTGGGGTATCGGCATTTTCGTATGAAAACTGGCGCGACCGATATCCGAAAGCGCCGGCCCCTTGACGCCTCCGATGTCGCCGATACTGTGACAGGCAAAACAACCTCTTTGCTGAAACAAGACTTTCCCGTAATTGTAATGGGGCGTTTGTTGTAAAGGATTCGCGTGGCACCGAACACAGTTCGATTCAAGGAAGGGTCCCTTCAAAAGCGGCTGTTCCCAGAATTGATCCGCGCCCCGCCCGTGAGCCGCTTCGGCAGTGATCGCCCTTCCCTGGCCGTCATGACAATTCGTGCAACCGACCGTATTGATATCATGGGTGTCCAAATAATCACCCGGATGAGCCTTTAAGGGGTTCTCCATGTGCCGCATACGGCTATCCTCGATCGCCGCGTGACACGTCACGCAACGATCCGTCC
The DNA here is from genome assembly GCA_023246985.1 of Candidatus Omnitrophota bacterium. Lineage (GTDB taxonomy): Bacteria > Omnitrophota > Omnitrophia > Omnitrophales > Aquincolibacteriaceae > Aquincolibacterium. Next base: position 8,302 of record JAHFHJ010000032.1, read on the forward strand.
GGCCTAATTTGGGCAGAACGATCTGACGCAATTTAATCTCATAATCACCGGCATTGCTTCGGTCTTGCTTGGTTTGTGCCCTATGGAACAACTCAGCCTTGTACTTCCGTTGGTACCTCTGCCAATCCATATTTAAATTCTCACGCCAAGCTTCCAGGAGAAGCATCATGATGACCACGAGACTCGATACGAGAATAACGCTTTTGAAAAATCTGTTCATAAAATTAATGAATAGGCCACTGACTCTTCAGCCAATAGAATCCCCAGCTCGGGCCCCGATGGACTGTCGCGAAATAGGTTAAGATGATAAACGACACGATAAAACAGGTAAACAAGGCGATCGCCGAAAGACGCGTGGAATCGTATTTCAGCATACAGAGAAAAGACCAGAACACAAAAAATGTCACGAGCACGGTTCCCGGATTTACCAGAATGATGACCCCCTGAGAAATGTCGGGATACCAGTTTCTGAGCCAGCCGAATTTCACGGTGAATGCCAGCAAGCCGAGGGTCACCCCCGCCGCGTAGAAAAAGGAATTGCGCGCAACATTCCTGCCAATTCGGTTGTCAAACCAACGCCCGAGGGTCTGTTTTTCCAGGTCCAGGTAGGGAATCAATGCCAGTCCCAGCAGCGTGATCGTCGGAATTCCGACGCCCCCCATGAACGCTGAATACGAAACCAATTCCTGAAGCCCCAAGAAATACCACGGCGCTTTGGCAGGATTTTCCGGAACCGCGGGATTCGCAAGCTCCTTAAGCGGCGCGTTGAAAAAATAGGCCAGCACGCAAATAATCGCAAAAGTCAGCATAAAAAGACTGGCTTCAGCGACAAAAAGACTGGGCCAGCTCGGAATAGTATTCTCAGGACCTCGGGCCACCACCGGACTTTTTCCGCGGACCAGGCACATCAATCCGTATGTTTTTTGCGGCGCATTTTCAAATACGCGGTCGGCTTTTGCGTCTTCCGGAATGCCCTTGAAGTCTTTGGCCTTGATGTTATCGGGCCGGGCAAGGCCGCCGTCTTTTCTCACCCGCCAGATATGCGCGCTTAAAAGCACTCCTGCGGCCAAGGGAAGCACAATGCAATGAAGCCAAAAAAATCGCGTCAAGGCATCCTGTCCGATCTCTTCGGACCCCAGAATGAGCAACTTCATCATCCCGCCCGGATCGAAGAACGGGGTCATGCCAAAAAGATCCGTCAATTCACGCGGAGAAGCCGCAATATTGGAACAGATCGTAATGGCCCAATAAGCCAGCTGATCCCATGGCAAAAGATACCCGGTAAAACTCAGACCCAGCGTCAGCACAAACAAGCCCATACCGATCAGCCAATTGAAAGATCGGGTTTCTTTATAAGCCGCCGTATAAAAAACGCGCGCCATGTGTAAAAAAACGCTGAGAATCATGATATTGGTGGCCCAACGGTGCACATTTCTTATAAAGCGGCCCCCTGGAACGATAAAATGAATATCCTTAATGGAGTCATAGGCAAGCGTGACGGAAGGCTTGTAATAAATCATGAGCAGCACGCCGGTCACCACCAGAATAAAAAAAGAAGCCGCGGAAATCACTCCGAGCCCGAACGAGAATGTTTTTTTTAGCGTGTAGCGATGAATGCGGGTGCTGTGGATATGCAGAAAAATATTGTTCATTACCGTCTGAGACCGCGCTCGGTCCGTCGTCGGTTTGTCATGGCGAATCAGGGAGTCGCGGAACGTCTTCGGGAATTTTACAAGGTTCTTAAAATAATCTTTAAAAGGCATTGGAGAAATTCCTTAATGGGAAATCATGTATTTAGTCCCCGCGGGAACTTGTTTCATCGCATCGACTAGAAGTCTTCCGTCGGAAAGCTGGGAGACCTTCAACCATGGCAGCGGTTTGGGAGCCGGTCCCGCCTTCACGCGTCCGAGAGCATCGAATTTTGATCCGTGGCAGGGACAATCAAATCCTTTTGCCTGTTGACTGACAACGCATCCCAAATGGGTGCAAATGAGCGAAATGGCATAGAGCCCCTCTGAATCGCGCTTGACGACGACTTTTCTTTCCTCGAAAACTTTTTCAGCGCCCACTGGATAATCTTCCGGCTTTCCGATTTTAAATAACTTGGAAGTATCCGGAAAAAGCGCCGGCATCGGAAATTTCATCAAAGCGGTTAGCGCAAGCCCCAGGGCGGTCGCCGCCGCCCACGTCGCGGCCAAACTCAAAAAATCCCGGCGACTGATGGGGCGTAATTCGCTTTCGGACAACTCCTGTCCCTGTGGCGTGTCACTCATGTCAAACATTCCTCGAACGTAAATTGCTCCATCGTGATGGCATCCGCCGGACAACGCATGGCGCACAAAGCGCATCGAATGCACCTTTCTTCGTCTTTAATGATCGCCGTTAATTCATCCGATCGTTTTTGCGCTTTGACGAGGCCGGTAAGATCTTCAAAGCTTTTGTCTCCTTCGAGTCCGGAGGCCGGGACTAATTTTAAACAAAGTTCTGGACAAATATCGGCGCAGGCGCCGCAAAGAATGCAGCGATTTCCGTCAAAAATCGTGTTGACCCCGCAATCAAGACATCGGGAGCTTTCCAGCCTTGCTTGCGAACAGCTAAACCCTTTTTCAATCAACAAATCGGCCTTGTAGATTCTTTGCTCAATCGGCACCACCTCAAGCGCTTGGCGTTTGAGTTTCTCGTATCCCATTTCCCTCCCATATCCCGCGATCGGAATATGAAGTTCCAGCGTCTTGAAATCAAGTTTTTCACCGGTAAGTTTTTGATAAATGGACCGGGCCACCTTCTTGCCGCTGGCAATCGCGTCAATCATCAGTTTAGGACCATGCGCCAAGTCGCCCGCCAAAAACACGCCCTTCGCCGTGGTTTCCTGCGTTTCAGGATCGCTAACAATAACACCGCGTTCATTTATTTTGACGCCGTGTTTTACCGGGTCAATAAAAGACAGATCCGCGCGCTGGCCGATGGCCATAAGCACGGTATCGGTTTCAATGATCAGTTTGTCCCGGGGATCAAATTTCGGATTAAAGCGGTTATTTTCGTCAAAAATGGAAGTCACTTTATAAAAAAGAACCCCTTTAACTTTTCCATTCTCGGTCAGGATTTCCTGAGGGCCGTAGCCATTGACGCGCTTGATCCCTTCCGCCTCGCCTTCCAAGATTTCAATCTCATCGGCTAGCATTTGTTCCCGTGTCTCCAGACAACACAAAACTGCTTCGACTCCCTTTTCTTCCCGGCGCAATGTTCCGAGAATGTCCATTTGTTGCCGGCGAAGCGCGGTCCGGGCAACGTCATAAGCGACGTTCCCGCCGCCGATCACCACCACCTTCTTGCCGATGAGATGCGGCTCCTTCAACGCAACACTTCTGAGAAACTCGACACCCCCGTGCACGCCCTCGGCATCATTCCCGGGGATAGGGACCCTCCTGGATTTTTTGAGGCCCACCGCAATGATCACAGCGTCGTGGCGCTCTCTTAATTCATTCAAAGAAACGTCTTGACCGACCGCGCAGCGAGTTCGGATCTGAACCCCCAGGGCTTTGATAACCCCAACCTCGGCATCGATGATTTCCCGGGGCAAACGATAGGCAGGAACTCCCAGATATAACATGCCGGCCGCGACAGGCTCCATCTCGTAAACCACAACCGAAAAACCCATCAATGCCAGATCATGTGCCGCGGCCAATCCCGCAGGCCCGGACCCGATAATACCAACGCTCATCCCCTTTACTTTTCTGAGCTTCCCTTCTTCCAAGGAGTTGAGGAGCCCGCCCAGATCCTCGACTCCCATACAAATTCGATCCTCCAGTGTCTCGCCGACCTTCTTTATAATATCCGCGAGAGGGGCTAAGGGAGGATGTCCTTGCTCGTGCGCGACGCGCTTTAAGGCGCGTATCGATATGCTTTGGTCAATGCTCCCCCTGCGGCAAGCGGCCTCACAGGGAGCACCGCAGATCCGTCCGCAAATGGATGCTAAAGGATTCGG
>JAHFHJ010000033.1 GCA_023246985.1 Candidatus Omnitrophota bacterium
TCTCCCCGATAGCGTGACGCTTACGCCGAGTCAACAGATCCAGCGGGAATGCCACCTGGGAAAAAAGCGTTTCATCAATAAACCGGCCATCAAGAATTTTCTCAATCAGTTAGAATTTCCTATTCACTTTCTGGATTTTGAGACAGTGAATCCGGCAATTCCCTTTTATGACCAATCGCGTCCTTACCAAAATATTCCCTTTCAATTCTCGCTTCATATTCTTCAGGATTGGGATAAGAAGCCGGCGCATCATGCTTTTCTCGCAAAAAGCCGGGAAGATCCGCGTCCGGAGCTTCTCGGAACCCTTAAGGATTTATTGGAGGATCAGGGAAGCATCGTTTCCTACAACATGAATTTCGAATTAACGCGGCTAAGAGAATGCGTTGAGACATTTCCTGAGTATCGTGAGTGGTTTAAAAAGATCGAGAATCGGTTCTTGGATTTGATCGTTCCATTCCGGAAGTTCGATTATTACGATCCCAAGCAAATGGGACGGACCTCCATTAAGAATGTGTTCCCGGCCTTGACCGATGGTTCCTACGACGGGATGGGAATTTCGGAAGGGGGCATGGCAAGCATTGAATTCGCCCGAGCTATCTTTGGGGAAGGGATTTCCGGAGAAGATAAGGCCAGCGTCCTCAAGAATCTCGAAGCCTATTGCAAACTCGACACCCAGGCCATGATCGATATTTTAACAGTTTTAAGAGGTGTGGTATAATTCGCCCGAGTTCGTAAAGAAAAGAAAGGATTTTTTATGATCAAACCGGAACTTTTGGATATTCTGTGTTGCCCCGAGACCAAGCAAGACCTGACGGTGGCGGACGCGTCTTTGATCGAAAAACTCAATCAGAAAATCGAAAAGCGTGAGCTGAAAACCCGCAAGGGTGAAACGGTCACGCAAAAGATCGAGGGCGGACTTATTCGCGCGGACAAACAGTTTCTTTACGCGATCCGAAGCAACATCCCCGTTATGCTGATCGATGAGGCGATTCCGTTAATCGGGATTCTGTCATTAGTTTAAAAGTGTTCCTTATTCATGCAAACTCCTCACAACGAAAAGAAAATCCTTCTTCACTGTTGCTGCGCGCCCTGCTCCGGTTCCATCATCCGGCGGATGGTTGGGGAAGGGATCGATCCTACGGTCTATTTCTATAACCCTAATATCTATCCCCGGGAAGAATATGAGCGCCGTAAGCGGGAAGTGGTCCGCGATGCTCAAAAAATGAAAGTTCCTTTCGTGGACGCGGATCACGACGCGGATCTTTGGTTCGAGAAGACGCGGGGACATGAGGAGGATGCTGAACGGGGAGAGCGCTGCGGCATGTGTTTTGAGATGCGTCTTGGGAAAACCGCGGCCTATGCGGCAGAACACGAATTTAAGGTTTTTACGACCAGCCTCGGCATTTCCCGGTGGAAAGATCCGGAGCAGGTGACCCGCGCCGGGAAACGCGCGGCATCGCTCTTCTCAGGTTTGATCTATTGGGATTATAACTGGCGGCTTCACGGCGGACAGGAACAAATGGAACGGATCTCCCGGGAAGAGAACTTTTATCGCCAGCGTTACTGCGGCTGTCTCTATTCCCGGCGCGATTCCATCCAAAGGCATCTTTCCAAGTTGCCTCAAGATCAATCCGCCCGGTAGAGGAGGACATTCGCCTTTTCGAGGGTGACGAGGCCTTCCTTAACCCTCTCCTCCAGAAGCGGCAGGAATTTTGCGATCTTTTCTTCGCTGTCCACGATCTCGATCACGATCGGAAGATCTTCGGAAAGCCGCAGGAGTTTTGTCGTGTGCATGTGGCTCTTGCAGCCGAATCCCATGAACCCTTTGAGGGCCGTAGCGCCGGCCATCCCCTCTTTTTTGGCAAGCAGCACGATCGCCTCATAAAGAGGTCGGCCCTGCCACCGGTCCGCTTCCCCGATAAAAATTCGCAGTAACTTTCCATCTTCGGGTATTTTCATAAAAAATCCTCTCGTTAGAGATTCAAATCACTCGCGCAAGCATGACGCCCAAACGGAAAACCAAAAAACCCAGGATGACGCTTAAGGCAATGTTCATCAAGGCATAAAGACTCTCGCCGTCTTTGGCGAGATTGGAAGTTTCAAGGATCAAGGTCGAGAAGGTCGTAAAGGCCCCGCAAAAACCGATCATGAGGAACACGCGGGCGGCAGGGCCGAGCAGAAATTTTTCTTCCGCGAGCACGGCGAGAAAACCGATCGCGAAGCAGCCCGCAAGATTGACCGCCAGCGTTCCGAAGGGGAATGTGATCCCGAAGATCCGATGCGCTGCTCCCGAGAGGAAGTAGCGGGCAAAGGTTCCCAGGATACCGCCTGCGGCCAAACCGAACCACCTTGCCATGAGAGATTATCTTTTCTTTCCGACGGTGAACGCCTGACCGAGGAATTTGCCGGTCGCGTAATAGGCACTGGTTCCCGGGTCGAACATGAAGGCCTTCATCTTTCCGGCATCCGGGAAACCCTTGGCATTGAGCGCGGATTCTTCCACCTTGATGTCATTAATCTCGCCGATGAACTGTGTGTGAGTCCCGAGTTTATAGATTTCCTTGAGCGTGCATTCGATCGCGAGAGGAAATTCTTTGATATAAGGCGCGTTCACCAAGTCGCTTTTGACGGGCGTAAGACCGGTCGCTTTGAATTTATCTTCAGTTTTTCCGGAGACGATTCCGAAATAATCAGCTTCTTTAATATAACGTTCGGAAGGAATATTGACGGTAAAGGCTTTATGGGCCAGGATGTTTTCGTAGGTTTTCCGCTGGTCACGGATCGAAACCGCCACACACGGCGGTTCCGAGCACGCGATGCCGCCCCAAGCGACATTCATGGCGTTCGGGGTTCCTTTCGCGTCATAGGTGCAAACGATGAGCACAGGGGTTGGAAAGAGGATGGTTTTAGCACCGATGGATTTTTTCATGCAGCACCTCGCGAAAGTTTAGCGGCCTTCGACGTTAAGAAGGCGCGTTTTCTTTTTTAGAAAACGAAAAATAAGATAGACCCCGAGCGAAATCCCCCAGAAAATCCACCAGAACGACGCGATTTTATGGCCGGCCCCCGTAAAAAAATCGGCAGCGATCCCGAGGACGGTCAGGGCGGAAATCATGCCGAACTGGGTCGAATGCTCCCGGCGCAGGACGGTTTTCCACGCGTAAGGGAGCGCCGGCTTCCTCCAATTTTTGAATTGGGGAATAAAAACGGGTGTTTTTAAGGACCAATCTACGAAAGCAGCGCCAAATTTTTTGCGAAGGAACTCTTCTTCGGTGAAAATAACGCGTTCATAAAAGATCCAGAAAATGGCGATCCCGGCAAGCGCGAACCACCAGACCTGGATGAAAAGCAGGAGCCCCAGGATGATCAGGAAATTCCCGAGGTAAAGGGGGTTGCGGACGAGCGAATACAGGCCTTGGGTGTTCAGGCTTTCCGCGACCTGGGTTTGTGTGTTGCGGCCGGAAGTACCGCGAGGCACATAACCGGCTACCAGGCACCGCACCAAGAGCCCCGCGAAGGAAACAAGAATGCAAAGCGTCTCCCAAAGTCCTCCGGCAAAGCCGGAGAAAGTGCGGTGAGTATATTGGGGATCCAGAAGCGCCGCGACGACGAGCGGGGCCGCCAGAAGAGGAAGATAACTTCTCCAGCGGAAAAGGAATGCGCCCTGCTTTTCATAAGTTTCCTTAAGAGCCATAACAACCTTTCACCATTTTTTAAAAATAAAGAAAACAGCCACGGCCATGAAACCGAAGCCGACCAGGTAATTCCATTTTAATTCTTCCTTGAGATAAAGAACAGAAAAACCGCAGAACACGACCCGCGTGATCACTTCCTGGATCGTCTTAAGCTGAGCCGTTGAAAACCGGTAGGAACCGATCCGGTTCGCGGGAATTTGAAAACAGTATTCCGCGAAGGCGATCAGCCAGCTGATGACAATAACCTTCCAAAGCGCGGTGCTCTTGAAACGCAAATGTCCGTACTAGGCGGCAGTCATGAAAACATTGGAAACCACCAGAAGAGCGACCGCGCGCATATTTTCCGGCCCCTAACAGCTTAAGAAAAAAATCCCGAGATTCAGACCGCTTACGAATGTTACCCATCGAATGTAGGGAATAAGCAGCAGGACGGCCCGGAGTCGAGACCCTTGAAAATCGCGCTATTGTAACCAAGATCACGCCCCAAAGGAACAGAATATCCACAAGGCGAGTCCGTAGAGGGGCGGTTGGAGTCCGCATAAAAACCAAGAACCAATGACCAAGAACCAAACAAATGCCAGTATCCTGAATTCAATGGTAAAAAAGGCTTTTGCTTTGGAATTTGGTCCCTAAAGTTTGTTGGGTTCTTGGATTTTGGTTATTTTCTAAACCACAGCACGGATCCTCCCCCTAAAATCAATAAAGTCGAGGTAATAGACAGTGCTGATTCTCATTTATTTTAAATGGAAGAAGCTTTGAGAAGACAATCCTCAAGTTCTTCCGGGAGCGGGGCTTCCACCGCGAAAGGTTTTCCGGTCAGAGGATGGGGAAAAGCCAGCCGCCAGGCGTGGAGGAAAAGCCGGCGAAGCCCGAGCGCTTCCCGCAGTTCCTTATTGAGCGCAAAATTGCCATAGACCCGGTCGCCCGCCACAGGATGGCCGCGGCAGGCGGACTGCACGCGGATCTGATGCGTTTTTCCCGTCAATAATTCAATCTCCAAAAGCGACAAGTTGAATTTCTGGAAATATTCCTTGAGTTTGTAATTCAAAAAAGCGTTCGGCCGGCCTGAAGGATCAATCGCGACCCGAAGACCGCCCCCGGCCCTGCGTTCCATCAGCGCATCCCGCCATTTTCCGTGGGACGGCATCGGGCGCCGCGACACCAGTGCGATATAGTTTTTTTTCACCTCTCCTTTTTCAAAAGATCCGCGGCAGGCCCCGGCGCTTTTTTTGTTCTTCGCCGCGAGAAGCACGCCCGAAGTATCCTGATCGAGGCGGTGGATCAGCCAAACCGGTCCTCGCGGGGTTTGGAAGCGGCGCTCTCCGAGGTCATAAGGACCCTCGAAGGCGCAGGAAGGGTTTTGTTTCCCGGAATTCGGATGGGAAAGAACGCCTTCCGGTTTATGAATGATGAGGAGATCCGCGTCTTCAAACAAGACGGGACAGCGCGTGAAAAGGGCGCGGTTCATTTAAACAAGAACCGTCTGCAAGAGATTAAAAAGATAGCCCGTAAAAATAATGCCGATCGTGGTGATGGCGAAGAAGATAGCGATGAGAGGCAGTTTCATGGCGCGGCGGAGCATGACGGCTTCCGGAAGGCTGAGAGCCGAGATCGCCATCATGAACGCGAGCGCGGTACCGAGCGGCACGCCTTTCCGGAAGAGGACGACCGCGATCGGCACAATGGCCGCGCAACTCCCGTACATCGGAACTCCGATGAGTGTCGCGATCGGTACGGAAAAGGGGCCGGTCTTGGCGATGATGCGCTGGATCGTCTCTTGCGGGACATAATTATGGATCAAAGCGCCGATCCCCACACCGAAGAGCACCCAGCCCCATAGTTTTTTGACGATTGTGACGGCCTCCTGCCATCCAAAGGCAATTCTCTGGCGCATACTCCGCGGTTCTCCGCGATTGATGGAAGGTATCGGGCCGGGGAGCATATCCCTCACAAGATATTTTTCAAGGCCCATTTTTCCGAGAATGAATCCGCACGCGATCCCGATCACCATACCGCTTATGACATAAGCCATCGTGATCTTCCAACCGAAGAAGCCGAGCATGAGTACGACCAAATATTCATTAATAAGCGGGGAAGTGATGAGGAAAGAAAATGTGATCCCGAGGGGGATACCGGCCTTAAGAAAACTCAAGAATAGCGGGATCGAAGAACAGGAGCAAAAAGGGGTCATGGCGCCAAAAAGTGCGGCGAAGAAATTTCTCAACCCCTTCTTTTCGTTCAGCCAAGCCTTCACCTTGGCTTGCGGCAAATAGGTGCGGAGAAATCCGATCACCGCGATCATAACGAAAAGCAGAAGCAGGATCTTGATCGAATCATAGATAAAAAAACTCACGGCTTCCGCCCACAGCGCGTCAGGCGGAAGCCGGAGGAGCGTGTAAACGAACCAGTCGGCGGCTAGCCGCGGCATGAATCTCCGCTTTGCTGCGATGGATTAGAATTGGGACTGCAGCAACTATCCGTCTTTTGGGCCTCGGTTTCGAGTTTTTTGTCGAGTTTTTCCAAAAGCTTCGCCCAAAACCCTTTTTTCTTCCCGTCTTTATTGTTTCGAACGTCCATAAACTTGCTTTCTAGCTGCAGCAGCAACCGTAGCTGGATTTTTTGGCGGCTTTCTTGGTTTTCTTCTTGGCGGCTTTTTTCACTTTCTTGGCCATAACGTCTCCTTTTTGAGGTTGAGTTGCGTTTACAGTTTGTTGAAGAACATGAGCATGCCGATGATGACGAACGTTGTCGCGCCGCCATAGCGTATCAACTCGGGCTTTACGTATTTTGCCAGCAGAGTCCCGAGAATGACCGAGATCAGCGTGACGAATGCGTATCCTGCGATCGATCCGAGAAAAACTGACAGAGGCTTCCCGGTCTTGGAGGCCATCGCGATTCCTACAAGCTGAGTTTTATCCGCGAGCTCCGCAAAAAAGATGGCGCTCATCGTGGCTGCAAAAACTTTCCAATCCATAAAGCCTCCTTCTGAAAGTGATCGATGGAAAGAATTGTAGCGTAAATACCGGGAAAGGGGAACCCCTCTTGAAAAAGCCGGTCGGAAGGAGAAAGATTATTCAACAAAACGGTGCTTCAAGTTCATCACGTCACGATAGAGAACAACACCCAGGATCTTGCGCTGATCATCAATGATCGGAAGCGCGCGAAAACCGTAACGGGCGAACATGGCCGAGGCCTCTTTCAAGGTGCTATCGGGATTCAGGGAGATAATCTGATCAATCATGACATTCCTGAGGGGAGTGTCGTCATCGGCCAGCAGCAGCTCCTTAAGATCGATGATACCGAGGATTCTGTCCTGTTCGTCGACCACGTAAAGATACATGATCACGTTCTTCCCTTTGGCGGTTTTCTGATAGTCGTCCAGGGCCGCCGCCGTGGTTTTATCCTGTGGGAATTTTAAAATATCCATCGTTGCGTAATGCAAGACCTTCTCGTCCTGTTTTTCCAGAATGGCCTTGACCTTGGCCGCGTGTTCCGACTTCAAAAGTTTCAGGATCGCGTGGGCCTCAGAAAAAGGAAGGACGGAAAGGATGTCAGCCGCTTGTCCCGGGGTCATATCGTCGATAAGCCGGGCGACTTTTTCCTTCTTGAGCGAAGAAACCAGGGCTCGCTGGACATTGGGGTCGATCTCTTCAAGCGTATCCGAGGCGTGTTTCGGGTCCAGCTGATCAAAAAGCGTGACGCGCTGATCGTGATCGAGCTCTTCCAGTATGTCCGCGAGATCCACGGGCGGCATCTCGGCGAGTTTTTCTTTGAGAACTTTTAATTTTACATCTCCTTTAAAACCGCTCAGCTGCTCCGGCAGCGGCTGAATGTAAGTCCAGGGCAGGGTCTTATCCTTCACTTTGTTCGCAAGCCCATAGAGAAAATTAGCGAAGCCCGTCAGTTTTTCCGAATAAAGACTTCGCGCGCCGATGCTGAAGGCAAGTCCATGGATAAAATTGGCGAACCCCTTGAGCCCGATCCGTCGGAAAAATCCGTAGCGGCTCAGATCCACGCCGCTGATATAAAATTTCTGGTTCCGGATCACCATGCGGACGTCATAGACCATTTCCACTTCGCGGCCTTCGATATCCAGGACCTTTTTATCCAGAATGTAATCCTTTAGAAGGATGGAGTTTTCGGGCGGGGCGGCTTCATATTTTTTCAGATCTTCGATGTCGACGAGGATCCCCTTGAAGGAAATAGATCGGATCTTTTCCCACGGGATCAGGAGGGACGGATCTCCGAACGGACGGGAGACATAAAAGTGGGTGACCTCGGCGATCTTGTCTTTATCCACGATGAGGAAATCCGCGAGCTTTCCGATCTTCCGGTCGCCCCAGAAAACTTTGATGCCGACGATCTCGCTCAGAAAATAGACCTGTTCAAACTCGTTTTTTCCGGTCATGGCACCGTTCATGTCCGCCCCGTCATTTCAAAAGAGAGAAAAATTTATAGAACAGAAGCGCGATCAACAAGGTGAGATAACCCCGAAGCATGATCAGCGCGAAGTTCGTCCACCTGTTGGTTTTGATCTGCGGAACAGCATATTTTCTGTTGATCTCAGCGATTTGGGCAAAAGTATTTTCGAAGAATTTCTTGATCCCATTAATAAAAAATTCGTAAAGAAATGATCCCATGGCTTAGGACCCCTTGAAAAGATTCGGAAAAAGTGTGCTGATGCCGTACGCGGTTGACAACACAATGATCGCGATCACAATCGTAATATTAATAATGTTCTGCCACAACGTATTTTTGTATTTTCCCATGGAGGTTTCATCATTAAGAAGGATGATCAGAAATACAAGCGCGGCCGGAAGCAGGGTAACCGCGATCACCTGGACGAATAAGGTGATCAATACCAACGGCGCGCCCGGGATCAGGACCACGACTCCGGCCGAAAGAATGGCGAAGAAATAGAATGCATAGAACCAGGGCGCTTCTTTGACGTTCTTGTTGAGCGAGTGGGCCCATCCGAACACTTCTCCGAACGCCCAGGAGCTTGCAAGTGAAATGCAGATCGCGCCTAGAAACCCGGCGTCAAAAAGTCCGATTGCCAGGAATGTGCCGAGGTATTTGTTGGTCTTCATAAGCTCGATGGCTGCCTGAGCCGCGCTCTCAATATTCATTCCGCGGAGGACCGTTCCCGTGACGATAATCACGAAGGTGGCAATGAGGATCGTGAATAAAGAGCCGAGGGCTGTATCCAGCCTTCCCATGCCGATATCTTTTTCTCGCATACCCTTATCGACCACGGCGCTTTGCTGGAAAAAAACCATCCACGGCGCGATCGTGGTCCCGATATTGGCCATCAGCAAAAAGAAAAGCTCGTTCGTAAAACCGCCTGGCGGCAGGTGCGGGATGAAGGAGTTCTTCAAGACGCTCCCCACGGACGGGTGGACCATGAATGCGGCAGGGATATAAATCAAATTCACGGTGCAAAAAAGAATGGCGATCTTTTCCCAGGTCCAATAACGCCCCTGCAGAACCATAAGTCCCATGATCGCTGAGACGACGGTGACGGTGACCCAACCCGGAATATGAAAGATGCTCATGGCCGCGGTCATGCCGATGAATTCCGTGACGAGGGTAAGCCAGTCCGTCAGGATCAGGTCAAGTAGGGAGAACCAACCCCAAAAGGAACCGAACGCGAAAAAGATCGCCTCCGCATGGCCGCGTTTCGTGACCGCACCAAGCCGGACCGTCATTTCCTGGACGTAATACGCAATCGGGCCGAGGAGGATGAGGAACCAGAGAAGGTGATAGCCGTATTTGGCGCCGGTGGCCGCGTAGGTCGTGATCCCGCCCGCGTCATTATCAGCAATCATAACGATAATGCCCGGGCCCGCAAGAATAAGATACATCTTGAGGGCCTTCCATCCTCTGCGGTATTTATAGAATAAATTTGCCCCAAAATTCATGGAATAGGCCCGCTCAAGTGATGAAAAAAAATGAGTCCGAGAAATTTTATTTGCGATCGTCCCCGTAACTTCGGTGCATTCTAAAACAAGCCGGCTTTTTTGCGAAACAGTTTGTTGAAGAGACAGTCCCGAGGAGTTCGCTCAGAATAGATTCAGAATGATGCCAACCAGGAGGCTGATGCCGGAAAGCAGGCTCAGGATGAAGAGGGTCTCCCGCCTGTTTTTGTTCTCTTTGATCAAGACCAGAATGCCGAGGCCGCCGCTTGCCGAAAGTCCGGCGATCGCGGAACCGAAGGTAATCCCGCCTTTGAGATAGACCTCCGTGATCGCGACCGAAGCCGCGCAATTCGGAATCAGACCGGCCAGGACCGCGAGCAAGGGTTGGAAAATAGTCCCCGCGAAAAAAAGATGCCCCGGACTTACTCCGCAGAATTTTTTGACGAGGAAACCGAACGCAAGTGAAACCGCGAAAATGAAAAAAGAAACTCTTAGCGTATGTTTAAACGGAAAAAGGAAAAAAGTTTTCCATGGAGGCGCTTCAAGGCCGTGAGTGTGACAATCGCAGTGCCGGTGTCCGCCTCGAGGAACTATGGGCGCGTGCGGAGGATGTGCCGGAGGGACGATCTTCTTTCCGCGGACAAGATCGATCGCGTATCCGGCGATCGTGGCAATGAGCACCTTCACAAGCAGAAGCCGGAGGACGAGAGACGCCTTGTCGTGCTGGGCCAGAAGGATCGGCACGGCCTCGTCCGAAGTTGAAAGAAAAACGGCCAGAAGTGTTCCCAAAGAGATGCATCGGCGGGTGTAAAGCGTAGCGGCGATGACGGAGAAGCCGCATTGAGGCATACAGCCGAAAAGCGCTCCTAAAAAAGGCGCCGCGCCCATTCTATGGCTGATCTTTTCTCCGATGAAAGATTCCGATCTGTTTTCAAGAACCTCGAGCGCGATATAAATTCCCAAAAGCCAAGGCATCATCGCCAACGTGTCTTTGAAAGCTTCTAACCAGATCCCATCCATGCCGGTGCCGTCTCCTTTTTGAAAAGCTCATGGTCCCACTACCTATCATCCCGCCTCTGGCGGGATGGGGCCGTCTTTATCGCCATTATCAAACAAAATCCCAGACAAAGATGGTACTTTGGAACCTCTTCAAAATCAAGGCGCCTGAGCGGAATCTTTGAGTGGAATCCGCGTACAGAGTAAGGTGTACGACGAACAGCGAAAAACAAAGGCTCTGCGCCGTACGCCTTGCGGTAAGCCGCCGATTCTGCGAGAATGACCGTCGTTATGAAAAATTATCTTTGGAAATATTTTCTCCCCGGAATTTTCCTGATTTTCTGCGCATTCTGGGTCGGAACCCTTCCCAGCATGGCTTTCTCGTTCTTGGGGTTTCTCTCGTTCTTTGTGGCAGGTGTGGCGCTCATCATTGAAGGCAAACGAAAATCCAAAGACGAATCGCCGAAAACGAAAGAATGAATCCGTTCAAATAAACCAAGCCTCATAAAAAATCGACTCCGTAGTATAATCTCCCCCATGGAAAAAACGACGAACGCAAAAGACAGCGCGGGCTATGGGTATGTGGACAGCGCGGAAGGCCTCGCGCTACTGATCGAGGCATTAGGGGGCGCCTCCCGAGTGAGCTTGGACACGGAGGCCGATAGCCTCCATCATTATTTCGAGAAAGTTTGCCTGATTCAGTTGAGTTTTTCGGGACGGAATTATATCCTCGATCCGCTCGCCGGATTTTCGCTCACCGGATTTTTCGAGATCTTATCCCAAAAGGAATTGATTCTGCAAGGCGCGGATTATGACCTTCGCATGCTCCAAAAGACATTCGAATTCCGGCCGAAAGCGCCTATTTTCGACACCATGCTGGCCGCGCAAGTGTTGGGCTATGAAAAGATCGGCCTCGCAGCGCTGGTCAAAAAGTTTTTCGGGGTGGCGCTTTCCAAATCGGGGCAGAAATCCGACTGGTCGAAGCGGCCTTTGTCCGCGAAACAGCTTTGTTATGCTTCGGATGATACAAAATATCTCGAAGGGATCGCGAACCGTTTGACCGCGGAGCTTCAGGCTTTAGGGCGAATGGCATGGCATCGGGAATGCTGCGAACGCGCGATCGAAATTTCCCGTCTCTCGGCTAAAAGCGAATCGAAAGAGACTTGGCGTATTAAGGGATCCTCCGTCCTGGATCCGAAGGAGCTCGCTTTTGTTCGGGAGCTTTGGAAATGGCGTGATAAGGAGGCCCGGAAAAGAGACCGCCCATCTTTTATGATCCTGCGGAACGAAGATCTAATCGATCTGGCCCGGAAAAGGGCGAAGGGAGAGAGGGAATTACCTACAACCCTGAAAAGAGTTTCCGGGGAGGTTCTCACGTGTCTGGAAAGTTCGATCCGGATTGCCGAAGGTCTTTCTCCGTCGGAATGGCCGGTCCCTCCCGAGAGGAGCCGGATGCGGGAGGCCGCGGTGTCTCAGGAAAAGGTGGAAACATTGCG
>JAHFHJ010000124.1 GCA_023246985.1 Candidatus Omnitrophota bacterium
CAGGGTCGTGAGCGTTAAGGAAAAGGCGTAGGAAATACGTCAGGTAAGGATCAAGGAGACGAACGAAAGTGAACCACCGCTGAGGTGTCGAAACAGTCAGATGACATCAGAACTTGGGTGACATTGGGTGTCCAGGGATAATCTCAAGGGAAACCTGAATACTGCTTGAGGGGTGTCCGGCATAAAGGTGGCGTGACCTTGATACGGGCTTTCATACGGAACGTGGGAAATCGGAGATCTGATGTGAAGGGAGAAACTCAAGCGGAAGCCCCGTGAGAGTGAGAGTACCGAAGCGGATCTTCGTGGCGGACTAACTCGTAGTAGCGAAGAAGTCTCTGTAATGGAGATGGAGCGAAGGGGTTGGATCGTCCGGCAAGATTGATGAATCAACCAGCAATGGGAGGAATCCGTGGATCAAGCAAAGCCGTTTGATATTTCCAAGCGAGTTGTTTTGGAAGCTTACAAACGGGTGAAGGCCAACAGAGGTGCTTGCGGAGTGGACGGGGAGTCGATACAAGACTTTGAGAGGAATTTGAAAGATAACCTCTACAAGATTTGGAATCGAATGTCTTCGGGAAGTTATTTTCCTCCGCCGGTGCGCAGGGTAGAGATTCCGAAAGCGAATGGGGGCAAGAGGCCGTTGGGAATACCGACGGTTTCGGATCGTATTGCCCAGATGGTTGTAAAGATGCACTTGGAACCGCAGGTGGAGCCTTATTTCCACAGAGATTCCTACGGATACAGGCCGAAGAAGTCAGCGATTGAGGCGCTCGGAGTGGCGCGGGAAAGATGTTGGCGCTGGGACTGGGTACTCGATCTTGATATTCGCGGATTCTTTGACAACCTTGACCATGAGCTTTTGATGCGTGCTGTAAAGAAGCATACCGAGTGTAAATGGCTCTTACTTTACATAGAGCGGTGGCTTAAAGCTCCTGTGCAAAGCGAGGACGGTACACTTGTGAATCGGGACAAGGGAACACCGCAGGGGGGAGTGATTAGTCCGCTGTTGGCGAATCTCTTCCTGCACTACGCATTGGATGAATGGATGCGCAAGGATTATCCAGACATTCCGTTTGAGCGTTATGCGGATGATGCGGTGTTTCATTGCAGAACGGAGGAAGACGCCAAGACTTTAAAGGCGGCCATTGAGAAGCGTCTGGCAGCGTGTCGATTGGAGATACATCCTGAAAAGACGAAAGTGGTCTACTGTAAGGATGGCAAAAGAAGGGAAGACTACCCGGAGGGAAAGTTTGATTTTCTGGGTTATACCTTTCGCCCTCGGAAAGCGAAGAATTATCGAGGGCAGTACTTTTGCAATTTCAGTCCGGCAGTCAGCAAGACGGCAAAGAAGAAAATGAGCCGCATGATAAAGAACTGGAGGATTCCCCGGTGCAGTGGAAATACTCTTGAAGATCTGTCAAAGAAGATTAATCCGACCCTGCGAGGATGGGTTAATTATTATGGCAGGTACTATCGCTCTGGACTTCATCCGGTATTCCGGCAACTTGAATGTGCTCTCATGAGATGGGGCATGAAGAAATACAGAAGGTTTAGAGATCAACAAAAGGCCGTGGCTTATTGGCTGAAGGGGATTGCCAAGCAATCCCCCGGACTCTTTGTCCACTGGTCCATGCGGATCGCATAAACCAAAGGCTGGACGATAAGAGCCGGATGAATCGAGAGATTCACGTCCGGATCTGTGAGAGCGTGGAGGTGAAATTCCCCTGCGCTACTCGACTTCAACTTCGTTGAAATTGATAGGTATTGGGACTAAGGGTTTACAACCGGTTTGCAATTTTATGCGGACAGGATCAAAAATGAGACCTTACATAGTCGCGATCACGGGTGCCAGCGGGGTTATT
This sequence comes from Candidatus Omnitrophota bacterium, assembly GCA_023246985.1. GTDB lineage: Bacteria > Omnitrophota > Omnitrophia > Omnitrophales > Aquincolibacteriaceae > Aquincolibacterium. The sequence goes on from JAHFHJ010000124.1 coordinate 1,863, forward strand.
TACGGGATTCGACTGCTGGAGGTGCTGGCGGAGCGGAAGATCCCGGTGGAGCTTGTGATTTCAGATACAGCGCGGATCGTGATCAAAGAAGAGTTAGGGATCGAATGGGGACAGGCTGATTTTTGGGAAAGGGGGACAGGCGCCATTTTCGGGAATCAAAATGGAGCCCATCCCCTCAAAAATCTGCCCGTTCCTTTTATTCACAGCTACGATTTCCATGATTTCACGGCACCCATCGCGAGCGGGTCGTATCCCACCGAGGGGATGGTGATCGTGCCGTGCAGTATGGGGACGCTCGGGGCGATCGCGTCAGGACTTAGCCAGAATCTCATCCATCGTGCCGCGGATTGCACGATCAAGGAAGGCCGCAAACTGATTCTCGTCCCGCGTGAAATGCCGCTTTCCGCGATTCATCTTGAGAACATGCTGAAACTCGCGAGGCTTGGCGTGAAAATCGTTCCGCCGATGCCCGCGTTTTATTCCGGCCTGCTAAGACGGGAACCTCAAGTTCCCGCGAGCGTGCCGGAAGCACAAGATTCCGGCCTGCAAAAGATCTCGGATCTCGTGGATTTCGTGGCGGGAAAGATCCTGGATCAAATGGGGATTTCGCACATGCTCTATCCCAGGTGGGTGGGGACAATGGATGACAGACGACAGATCATAGACCCTGGCAAAAAGCCATGAGCCAAGCGAAAAATCCTACGCAAACTCAGACCGTCTTGAGGATCGGGAAGATACGCTATCTCAATGGCCTCCCGTTTTATTTCGGGCTCGCGGAAATACTTAAAGAAAAAGACATGACGCCGGAGGTGAGTTTCTTTGAGTCTTATCCCGTCGCGATCAATCAGGCAATGGAAAAGGGGGCGATCGATCTCGCGCCGGTATCCTCTTTGGAATATCTCCGGCATCAGGACGATTATCTTTTACTGCCGGATCTTGCGATCGGGACGCGGCTTTTTGCCCGAAGCGTTCTTTTGATTTCAAAGAAAAAGATCGAACAGCTGGATCGTACGGCGATCGCGCTCTCCCGGGAAAGCTTGAGTTCCGCCGGTCTTCTGAGAATTCTTTTGAAACGGAAATATGGGCACCGCAACGCCTTTGATCTGACGGAGCAGGATCCCGAGGCGATGCTCCAAAAATATTCCGCGGCGCTCGTGATCGGCGACGCGGCGCTTTTCTGCCAACCCAAAGAGCTGGTCTATAAATATGATCTCGGGGAGTTGTGGCAGTCGTGGACCGGAAAGCCCTTCGTCTTCGCGCTTTGGGCCGCGCGCAAAGATTTCTCGGAAACGAATGAGGGCGCGTTGAAGGCCTTTCACGGCATTCTAAAAGAAAATCTTTCGAAGAACCTCGCGGATCCGAAGAGTCTTTTGAAGCGGGCGCTTGGCATCGCGCCCTCGGACAAGCAATTCTGCCAGATACTCGGTTATCTTGTGAATCTTCAATACGCGCTGAATGCGGATATGAAAGAAGGCGTGTCGCGGTTTTTTGAACTGGCGCATGAGGAAGGTCTCGGGCCGGCTCCGAAGCCGCTGGAGTTTTTTGAATAGCGCAACGCGCAACGAATTTGTGTTGAGTTTTAACGTTGCGCGTTGCCCGTTGAGCGTTGCGCGCGAAAAAGGCATTCGTTTTCTTGTGAGTCTATATGGAAAGTCATGAAAAAATTCTAGAGAAGCGACTTGCCGGGGAACGGCTGACGCTCGACGATGGGGTACGGCTCTACGCTTGTGATCTTCTGAGATTGGGCCAGGCGGCGCAGGCCGTGACCCCGCGTCTTAGACCCCATGCCGTAACCTTTGTCGTCGACCGCAATATCAGCTATACCAATGTGTGCACGATCGGCTGCGATTTTTGCGCGTTTCATTGCGCGCCCGGCGCTGACGGAGCTTATGTTCTTTCCGAAGAGGAAATCCTCGCGAAGGTGGCGGAGCTTGCGGCGCTCGGCGGAACCCAGGTCCTCATTCAAGGCGGCATTCACCCCGATCTTTCTCTGGATTATTATCTCGGCATCGTCCGTGCCATTCACGAAAAATTTCCGAAAATTGCCATTCATTCCTTTTCCGCGATCGAAATGGACGCGCTTGCGCGAAAGTCCGGGATTCCGTTGTCTGCATTACTCGGAATGTTCAAAGAAGCGGGGCTGAACTCACTCCCCGGCGGCGGCGCGGAAATTCTTGTCGAACGCGTCCGGAAGCTTATCAGCCCCGGGAAGATCTCGTCGGATCGATGGCTCGAGGTCATGCAGGCGGCGCATGAAGCCGGTCTCAAGACCACCGCGACGATGGTGTTTGGCCTGCGAAGACGGGAACAACAAGTTTCCGCGAGCGTGCCGGGAACATGGGCTCCCGGCCATGTAGAAACCAAAGAAGAAAGGATCACGCATCTGACGCGTTTACGGGAATTGCAGGACAAGACGCACGGGTTCCGGGCGTTCATTCCGTGGAGTTTCGTGCCGTTCGGAGAAAAAGGGGTCAGGCACCCTTTTGTGTCCTCATCTTCCCGCAAAGAGGGACAGTCCCTGGGAACCGGGACAGTCCCTGCGGGCGGGGATGATTACCTCAAGACCGTCGCGATCTCGCGGCTCATGCTGGATAACTTCGAACATATTCAAAGCGGCTGGCTG
>JAHFHJ010000034.1 GCA_023246985.1 Candidatus Omnitrophota bacterium
CTTCCGCCTTCCAAAGGTGGACGAGGCGCCGCAAGAGGGTTAGAATCTCCTCCGATCGTGATTCTCATTGATGATGAGGGATCGCCCCGTGTCCGCTGAATCCACGCATGCGTTACAAAAGCCCGGCTTGAGGGCCGTGTTCCGCGCGCTCAGGCACCGTAATTACCGCATTTTTTTCTGGGGACAAGGCGCGTCCTTGATCGGCACCTGGATGCAGCAGGTCGCGTTAAGCTGGTGGGTCTATCGCACGACGAACTCTCCCTTCCTTCTGGGAATGGCCGGCTTCATGAGTCAGATTCCGACCTTTTTTATCACGCCCTTCGCGGGTGTTTTTGCGGATCGTCACAGCCGGCGGAAAATGCTCGTTTTGACCCAGAGTTTTTCGCTGGTCCAGGCTTTGATCCTGGCCTTCCTGGTCCTGACGCGTCAGATCCAGATCTGGCACGTTATGGCCCTGAGCTTTTTTTTGGGGGTTATTTTTTCTTTTGATATTCCGATCCGTCAGGCCTTCACGATTGAGATGATCGAAAACCGGGAAGATCTGGGGAACGCGATCGCGTTAAATTCCTCGATGTTCAATATGGCGCGGCTCATCGGGCCTTCGCTGGCCGGACTTTTGATCGCGTCCGCGGGGGAAGGCGTATGTTTTCTTTTAAACGCCGTCAGTTTTGTGCCGGTGATTCTTTCTTTGGCCGCGATGCGCGTGGTCCCGCCTCGAATCAGCGCGCCTTCTCGGCATATTCTGATCGAAATTAAGGAAGGATTCGGCTATGCCTTCCGCTTCGCGCCCATCAAGTGGATTCTGATACTTTTATCGATGATCAGCTTGACGGGAGTTCCGTATCAGGTGCTCATGCCTGTTTTTGCCCGGGATATTTTTCACGGCGGGCCGCAAACGCTGGGTTTTTTGATGGCGATGTCGGGCTTTGGGGCGCTCATGGGATGCATTTATCTTGCGGCGCGGAAAAGCGTGATCGGCCTTGTGAGAATCATTGCCTGGACGGCGGCGCTCTTCGGAGGCGTGATTATTATTTTCTCCCTGTCACGGGATCTCTGGTTCTCGATGCCGGTCATTCTCGTGTCCGGTTTTGCGGTGATGGTGAACATGGCGGCTTGCAATACGATCCTGCAGACCGTGGCGGATGAGGATAAGCGCGGCCGGGTGATGGGTTTTTACACGATGGCTTTTATGGGAACCATGCCTTTCGGAAGTTTGATGGCGGGGATCCTGGCCGCGAGGATCGGCGCGCCGCACACGCTTTTGATCGGCGGAGCGTCCTGCGTGCTTGTCGCTCTTGTTTTTATGAACAAGCTGCCGCTCATTCGAAAAGAGATCCGTCCGGTCTACGCGAAGAAGGGGATCATTCCCGAGGTTCCGCGAGGCTTTCAGGCCGCTGCCGGACTCGAGGGACTTACCGGAGAATAAAAGGAGTTTTGACGGCGATGCTTCATCGAAAAATCAAGAAAAAGAGACGCGGCGCGCTTCTTCCGAAAAAGGGAAAGCGAAAAGCGGCAAAGGCCGGATCGCGGAGATCACCGGCGCCCATTGCGCCAGTACGGCTTCGGCAGGAGCTTGCGGACGGCAGGGATTCTCAAAAATTCCACAGTCCGTACTTGGCGGATAACCCGACAAGCGACACTCCTGTCCGATCCGCGCCGGCGCCTGACGCGGTCGCGAGGATACTCCGTTTTGAGGAAAGCGATCCTTTTAAAGTCTTGGGCCCGCACCCTGCCCGGAGCGGCCCGGGGGTGATCATCCGCGCGTTCCTGCCGCGTGCCGCAAAAGCCTGGGTCTATCCCTTGAAAGGGAACAAGGAACGCGAGCCGATGGAGAAGATCTGCCCCGAAGGTTTTTTTCAGGCCGTTTTCACAAACGCCGATGAGATCTTTCCTTATACGATCGGAACTTGTGATCAAGCGGGATTTCTGAAAGAAGCCGGAGACCCTTATGCCTTTTTTCCCGATCAGCTCAGCGATTATGATCTTTATCTAATCGGGGAAGGCACGCATCACCGGAGTTATGAGAAATTCGGGGCGCAGCTCCTGTCCCTCAAGGGCGTCCGAGGCGTTTTTTTTACGGTTTGGGCCCCCAACGCGAAAAGCGTCGGTCTTGTCGGGAATTTCAATCATTGGATCCAGGGGGCGCACCCGATGACCCGGCTTCCGTTCTCAAGCGTCTGGGGTCTTTTTATTCCCGGATTAGAGGAAGGAGAAGTTTACAAGTACGCGATCCGGTCCGCGGTGGACGGGCAAGTCCGTCTTAAAACCGATCCCTACGCGTTCGGCACGGAATTAAGGCCGGGGAGCGCTTCGGTGGTGACCCGGCTGGATACTTTCTCGTGGTCGGATGAGGCGTGGATGGCGGCGCGAAAACAGAAGGATCTTTTCCGGTCCCCCGTCTCGATCTACGAAGTGCATCTCGGTTCCTGGAAACGGGAGGAGAAGGACGGCTGGGGATTTTTAAATTACCGGGACCTGGCGCATCAACTTGTGGAGTATGTCCGGTTCATGGGGTATACCCATATCGAACTGATGCCGGTGATGGAGCATCCCCTGGATGAATCGTGGGGGTATCAGGTCATCAATTATTATGCCCCGACGCGGCGTTTCGGCTCACCGCGGGATTTCATGTATTTTGTGGATTACTGCCACAAAAACGGCGTCGGCGTGATCCTGGATTGGGTGCCGGCGCATTTCCCCAGGGACGGACACGGCCTTCTGGATTTTGACGGAACCCAGATCTACGCGTCCGGGAGCTGGCGCCGGGCCGAACAGCGCGAGTGGGGAACGCTTGTTTTTGATTTCGGGAAAAAAGAAGTCGATAATTTTCTTTTGTCCAACGCGTTGTTCTGGTTGGACCGGTATCACGTCGACGGTCTGCGGGTGGATGCGGTGGCTTGTATGCTCTATCTGGATTACGCGCGTCAACCCGGGGAATGGGAACCCAACAAATACGGCGGGCGGGAGAATCTCGAGGCGATCGAATTTCTCAAAGAATTCAATCGGGTGGTTCACGCGTCTTTTCCCGGGGTCCTGACGATCGCCGAAGAATCCACGGCCTGGCCCGGGGTTTCCAGGCCCGCCCATCTGGGCGGGTTGGGGTTCAGCATGAAATGGAACATGGGCTGGATGCATGACATGCTGGAATATTTTTCCAAAGATCCCCTTTTTCGGAAATATCATCAGGGAATGTTCCCGTTCTCGACCGGGTACGCGTTCTCGGAGAATTTCATCCTTCCGATCTCGCACGATGAAGTGGTTTACGGGAAGCGTTCGCTTTTGGAGAAAATGCCCGGCGATGATTGGCAGAAATTTTCGAATCTGCGGCTTTTCCTGGCCTATCTTTTCGCATTCCCCGGCAAGAAGCTCCTTTTCATGGGAAATGATTTCGCTCAAAGGAACGAATGGAATTCCCACCAGTCCCTGGATTGGCATCTCATGCAGGCCCCGCGGCATCGCCGGGTGAACCGGATGCTCAGGGACTTGCAGCGCCTTTATAAGGAACAACCGGCTTTCCATGAAGGGGATTGCTCCGGTCACGCGTTTGAATGGATCGATTGTTCGGACGCGGACCATTCCGTTCTGAGTTTTTTGCGTTGGTCGCGGGATTACGGGCAGGTCCTTGTTTTTGTTTTCAATATGACGCCCGTGATTCTCGAAAACTATCGCGTCGGAGTGCCGCGTCCGGGTCATTATCAAGAGATCTTCAACAACCAGGCTTCCGAGTATGGCGGGTGCGGATTGGGGAACCTCGGCGGTCTTCACGCTGAAGAGGCGCCGTGGCAAAATCGTCCTTTTTCTTTAGTTCTCCGGATCCCTCCGCTGGGCGCGCTGATTTTTCGTCTTCAGATTTGAAAGAAACGGAATAAAAAACAGAATAAAATCAGATTGATTTTTTGGAATACCCCGCTATACTTCGTCCATTGTTCTTTGAAGAAGCCATGGTGACAGGAGTCTTTGGGAAGAGAGGTCTCGCCGCAATCGGGTGAGGGACTCCACGGTGCCGCCGCTGTCGGCAAGGACGAAAGCGAATTGCCACTATCTCGAAACATGAGATGGGAAGGCTCGCAAATAGGTTTGTACTTGCCTAGTCAGAATATCAACCTGTCATCCTCAACAGTCAAGCGTGACGAGTTCAGAGTGAAGAGTGAAATGCTTTTTTTACTCCTCACTCCAAACTCCGAATTCCTGACTCATGCAATGCCTCCGAGCAGAGGACAAGATAAGCTGACCCTTTCTTGCCCCATCCGGAGGCGGAAAGGGTTTTTTTGTGTCCCCAAAAAATATCCGGGGCGAGCACCTCCGGAAAATCAGTTGTTTAGTCCTCGCAGTTTGCCTTCTGAATATCGGATGGAGCTGGCCGTTCTCTAAACGCCAGACCCCAGACCACGGACCCCAGACCACAGAAGAAGGCCAAAATCTTCCAGGGGTTGAAACAAAGGCCGATCAAAAGGACGAGGTCAAGGCGCAGGCGCGTCCGGTCGCGGCCGATGTGACTGTTCTGAGTTCGCGTCTTCCCAGCTTCCAGAAAAAGATTTCGGATGTCCCTTTTAATGTGACCTTTAAAAACGCGGCCTCCCTGGACACGATCAAGCCGAACACTCTGCAGGATGCCGTCAAAGACGCCGAAGGAGTCATCCTTTACGATTCGACCGGCAACGGGTTTGATACCACTTTGGGGATGCGCGGGTTCACCGATTCAAGCACCATCATCTATCTAGTCGATGGTGTTCGTGTCAATGAAGTGGATGGTCATACCGTCAACTTTCCGTTGATCCGGATGCGCGATATCCAGACGGTTCAAATGGATCGCGGATCAGCTTCCTCGGTCTATGGCAGCAACGCATTTGCCGGCGTGATCCATATCACGACGGGGCAGGCAAGTCCGAAGCCCGTGGGCCTTTTTGGAGGGCTGGAGTGGACCAGCTTCCACGGCCTGCGGTTCAATCAGGGAGTAAGCGGGACACTCAAGGACCGCTGGACCCCGGTTGAGGGAAAGTTGAGCTATTATTTTAACGGCGAACGCGACACCGAACATGGCTTTCGCCCGAATGGTGAATTCCGCATCACTTCTTTTGACATCAAGACCGCTTATAAGCTCCCCGAGGAAGAGGGGAGCATCTCTTTTGGCCTGAAACATATGGAGGACGCCGCCTCCCTGCCCGGAGAAATGACATTCCAGCAATATCAGAATGATGATCGCCGCACCAACAAACCGCTGGACGGACGAAAATTCAAGAATACGATTGCTCAGCTCGGCGCGGACAAAAAATTCTGGGATGACCGGATCCTGGCCTCAATCCTTGCAAGCGAGCGCTGGAACGATATCAGCTTTGTCAATACCACGGGGACATTCGTGGCCAATGGTTACAATCCTTACACGTCTAAGCTTAATACCAAGAATCAGGAGCGTGATCTGACCTGGCAGGTACGTTATCAGGACGAGTGGAATTGGCTTTGGAATGAGAGCATGCTGGGGATGGAATACCGGAATGGCCGCAACTGGTCGATCCAGCGGGACGCACCCAATGGAAGCGTGCCTCTCAACTCTCCGACGCGCACGGATCGGACTGCCCAGGCGGACAACGCGGGTCTTTTCTGGAGTGAAACGCTCAAATTTTGGGATCGTGTGATCCCCTATTTCAGCATGCGGCATGATTTTAACTGGCTGCGCACTCAGAACGGGCTTAATGGCACACGGGATCTTTCCAACCGCTGGAATAAATCCACGCTTTCGACGGGGCTGACGGTTAAGCCGGTCAAGAGCGTGGACCTCTTCACGAATTATTCCCAAGGGTTTCGTGTCCCGACCATCGACCAATTAGCGCCGTACGGAGGAACAGCGCTTACGCCCTTGAATCCGGAGCTTTCGAATAGTTATGAGGTGGGGTCGAGAGTCCGTGTTAAAAAATTCGCGGAACTCAAAACGAGTTTTTTCCTTATAGATATTAAAGATGAAATCCGCTTTGACGGCACGGCCATCGCTCCCGCGACGCCCTTCGGACGGAACATCAATATCGGGAAGACGCGTCGCTATGGCGTCGAGAGCCGGATCGATCTGACTCCCATAGAAGAGATCAAACTATCTGGAGGTTATACGCTGACTGAAGCGTGGGTCCGTGAAACGGATGGCGCACAGTCTTTAAAAGACGGCCGTACGCTCGGCCAAGTTCCTGAAAAGCGGATCACGGTCGGCGGAACGGTGACCCCTTTCAAACGATGGGGCACACCCTATGAGGGACTGAAGGTCGGTCTTGACGGCACTTTTACAGGCAGACAGCACCCGACTTCCTATGAAACTGCGAGCCAGGCCACTTTGAATGCGACCCGAGGGGCGGGGCATTGGATCAAGCCATATTCGGTTTGGGATCTGTTGCTTTCCTATGACTGGAAGGGAAAGGAGATTTATTTAAAGGTGAACAACGTTTTTGATGAAAAATATTATTCGCGGGCGATCAACGCCACGTCCTTTGGGACGGTAATCTATCCAGCCGGTACTTATACTTTCGTGAACCCCGGCGCTCCCAGAGAATTTGTGGTCGGCTGCCAATGGGAGTTTTCATGAAAAAAAGCATCGGGATCCTCCTTGGAGCGGTGTTCTGTGCGGGTTGGATAGCGGGCATCGTTTTTTCACAAGGCACGGGTTCTTTATGGACCTTTCCGGTTGAGCTTAAAGTGGATTTTGGCGTCTCGGGAAAACCCCCCTGGACCGGTGTTTTAAAAGTGGACGGAAAGACCACACCCAAGGATGCCGTTTCTCTGGTTTTTCCGGTGCAATCCGGAAAAGTCTGTTCGAGTTTACATGATGTCCTGGGGATCGGCGGTGTTCTCACGGACGCGACGCAAAACCTTTGGTGGATCTGCGCGGTCAATGGCTCGCGGAAAGTTTCGGCTTATCAAACCCGATTAAAGCCGGGCGATCGTGTGGAATGGTCCTATCGACGAGAAACAAAAGAGGATCAAGCGCCCAAGAGGAGGAAACCGTGAGAAGGGTCCTTTGCATGGCGGTTCTTGCCCTCAGCTTTTGTGGCACTCGGCTCGGAGCACAGGAAAACACCGGAGTTTGGCTGGCGTCCAAAGCAGAACAGAAATTTTCCCGCGAAGTTCCGGTCGCGATGACCGTAACGGGCCAGGACCACGTTCGATGGGATCCCGAGGTTTTCGGCAAAGAGGGTTTAAAAACGCAGGACGGCACGGATTTGGCCCCGCCATTTCCTATCACGATACCGGTGGTGATTCATTACCCGAAGAAGGCGGTTCGGCAGGGATGGGAAGGACAGGTTGTGGTCGCCGCGGAAGTGCTTCCGGACGGTTCGGTAGGACGGATGGCACTAGCCCGATCTTCAGGGCATGATGTGTTGGACCAGGCCGCGCAGGAGGCCGTCAAGACTTGGAAATTCACCACGGAGTCCGAAAATAATGATGCCGTTCCGCAGTACGTGGATATTCCGGTTACGTTCAAGCTTCAAGATCCGTGAAATGAAAAACACTCCGTTTCTGAGAACTTTTTCATGAAAGCCAAAGCGTTCATGGTACTCGGGACAGGCTCCGGGGTCGGAAAATCCGTGATCGCGGCGGGATTTTGCCGCATCCTTTCGGATTGGGGATACCGCGTGGCGCCGTTCAAAGCCCAGAATATGTCCAACAATTCCTATGTGACTGATGAAGGCGGTGAGATGGGACGCGCGCAAGTGGTCCAAGCGGAATGCGCGCGGATCAGGCCGCATGTCGACATGAATCCTATTCTGTTGAAACCCGCGGCGGACAATCATTCCCAGATCGTGGTCCAGGGAAAAGCGATCGGATATTTCGCGGCCGCCCATTATTACGCCCAGCGCGAAATCATTGCCCGCGCGATCCGCGAATCTTATGAGCGGCTGGCCGGGGAATACGATGTCATTGTCCTTGAAGGAGCCGGCAGTCCCGCGGAGGTGAACCTGAAGAAAAACGATCTCGTCAATATGCAAATGGCGGAATGGGCGGATGCCTCCTGCGTGCTTGTGGGGGATATCGACAAGGGCGGGATCTTCGCGTCGCTTCTGGGGACTTTGGACCTTCTCAGCCCGGAAGAGCGAGCCCGGATCAAAGGACTGATCGTCAATAAATTTCGCGGAGACATCAATCTCTTTAAAAACGGAATGGATTTTATCGAAGCACAGAGCGGGAAAAAGATTTGGGGTGTGTTGCCTTATGTCCATCATATCCAGCTTGACGAAGAAGATGCTTTACCGGAAAAGGGCGCCCCTGTGCCGGTTTCTTCGAAAGATGATTTGGATATCGCAGTGGTCCTGTTGCCGCGCATGTCCAATTTTACGGATTTTGAGGTTCTCAGGTTCGAGCCGGGCGTTAAACTTCGTTATGTGGAAAGAGTTGCGCAATGGGGGTCTCCGGATCTTTTGATACTGCCCGGCACCAAGGCGACCATGGCCGATTTTTGCTATCTCGTGGATTCCGGATTCCGGAAAAAGATCCTGGAATATGCCGGGCAGGGAGGGCGGATCCTGGGAATCTGCGGGGGATATCAAATGATGGGAAAGAAGCTGCTGGATCCGGACCGCGTGGAGTCCGGGAACGTGGAAATGGAAGCACTGGGTCTTTTTGATACCGTGACCCGGTTCTCGAAAGAAAAGGTATTGCGGCGCGTCTCGACGTATTTGGAAGTATCCTGGCTCGGCCAGCGGATCAAAGGAAAAGTGGAGGCCTATGAAATCCACATGGGGAACAATGTTTCCCCGGGGGCTCCTGATCCGGCCGTTTCTTCGGAGGCATTCTCTAGTTTGGGACCCTGGGCCGGGACTTATTATCACGGACTTTTTGACAGCGCTGAATTCCGGGAATCTTTTTTGAGCGCCTTGGCGCTGTGCGCCGGGAAAAAACGATCGGCGGATCCTAACGCCGTTTCGTCCTGGACAAGAAAAGAAACGCATTACAAACTTTGGGCGGATCATGTGTCCCGCCATCTGGATCCGGATCTTTTGAGGGCATGTTTAGATCTCTCCGCAAAGAAAGAAGCCGTGTCGTGAAAGCTTTTGTATCGTGGAGCGGAGGCAAGGACAGTGCGCTCGCGTGTTACCGGATGATGAAACAACCGGGAATCGAAGTCGCGTTTTTATTGAACATGCTGGCGGAGAACGGGGAATATTCATGTTCCCATGGTCTGCGCGCCTCATTGCTTCAGGAACAGGCGAAAGCTATGGCCCCCATGCCAATCCATCGACGCGCAGCGGAGATTGGGGCCATCCCGACTACCGTTCATCAAAAGAAAATCAAAGTCGGGATGGGGATCCCTATCCTGCAGCGCAGCGCGTCCCGGAAAGATTACGAAAAAGAGTTCAAACGGGCGATCTCAGATCTGAAGGCACAGGACGTCCGGGCCGGCATTTTCGGAGATATTGATCTTCAGGCGCACCGCGATTGGATCGAAAGGGTTTGCCGGGAGAGGGGGATCGAAGTTTTCTTTCCTCTTTGGGAAGCCCCAAGGGAAGCCCTGCTTGAGGAATTCATTTCGGCGGGATTTAAAAGCCGGATCGTGGCGACCCATCCCGCTTCACTCGGCCCCGAGTGGCTGGGCTGCGAGATCGACCGCGACTTCATGCGCAAGATAAAAGCCCTGCCTCATATCGACCCCTGCGGTGAAAAGGGCGAATACCACACTTTCGTTTATGACGGTCCCATGTTTTATTTCCCCGTCTCATTTTATGAAGAAGATTGCGTGATGATCGAGAAGCACTGGATTCTGAGACTTGGCGCCGGGATCCGGCAAAAGGTTCGGGGATGAAGCTCCGGATGGTTGCGATCTTGTGCGCCCTGCTTTTGCCGGGTTCCGGCAAAAGCGTTGCTGAAGAGGTCCTGCCCCGGCGGATCGTGTCCTTGAGCCCGGTGATCACGGAAGAACTTTTTCTCCTGGACGCCGGCGACCGTGTGGTCGGCCGGACCCATTACTGCACGAAGCCGGCGAAAGCCCGAAAGATCGAAGAGGTCGGCAATGTGGTGGAGATCAGCACGGAAAAGATCGCGGCCCTCCGCCCCGATTTGGTGATCACCACCGCAATGACGGACCCGCGGGCCAAGGAAAAACTTAAAAGTCTCGGGATTTCGGCCATGGAATTTCCGTCGGCAAGTGATTTTCAGGAGATCTGCGATTCTTTTTTGAAGCTCGGCCGAATCGTTGGCAAAGAAGAAGAGGCAAGGGCCCTGATCCATCGCGCAAGAATCCAAGTGAATGAGCTTAACCGGCAAGCCCCCAAAGAGCCGCGACCGTCTGTTTTTCTTGAAATAGGAGCAGATCCTCTCGTGACCATCACCAAGGAATCTTTTCTTAACGATCTGATCGAATCTGCGGGAGGGGTCAATGGGACGCGGGAGATTGGGCGGCCGCTTTATTCCAGAGAAAAAGTCCTGGCAGACGATCCCGATGTCATTCTTATCGTCAGCATGGGATTCGACGGAGAAAAAGAGAAACGGATTTGGCAGGGATACGGCGATCTTCGCGCGGTAAGGCAAGGGAGAATTTATATTGTCAATTCGGATCTGTTCTGCGCTCCGACGCCGCTCAGTTTCGTGGAGGCGTTAAAAGAAATGAGGAAGATGCTTCACCCCGTTAGCGATAGAAAGCGCTTTTGAGGAGCGCTTCCTATTGCTTTGGGGTTCATTCAAACCATGAAAAATAGATCCCGTCAGTGGCTTTTGTGGCTCTTGTTTTTGACAACGCTTGCGATGGGGGTCGCGGTGTTTGCGTTGGCAGTCGGTTCCGCGGGTATTCCTTACAAAAGAGTTTTTCAGATCCTTCTGGAAAAACAGAGCGGGATCGAACAGAGCATCATTTGGGATATCCGGCTGCCGCGGCTTCTCCTGGGTTTGGCGATCGGGGGGGCTTTAAGCCTTGCGGGCGTGATCTTGCAGGGCATGTTCCGCAATCCGCTTGTCGAGCCTTACACGCTCGGGATCTCGGGCGGCGCGGCGGTGGGTGTGTCTTTCAATATTTTCTTCGGTCTTCACAGGATCGGCATTTTGACCATGCCGCTCGCCGGATTCTTGGGGGCGTGCGTTGTCATTTTGCTGCTCTACGGTCTTAGCATGAAGAAAAACGTTCTTTCGTTGCAAGGATTGCTTTTAACCGGTGTGATGATCAATTTTATCGCTTCCTCGCTGATCATGCTGATCCTTGCCTTGTCGCGCAATGAAGACCTGCAGGGCATTATTTTTTGGATCATGGGGTCTTTGGACGAACCAAACTTGTTTTTGATCCGCACGGCTTTGGCGGCCTCAGTCCTTTTTCTTGCGGCGACTTATCTTTTTCATTCCGACCTGAACGCCCTTGCATTGGGGGAAGAGGAAGCGCTGCATTTGGGAGTTCCCGTCGAGAGGACCAAGCGCCTGCTTTTTATGATCACGTCCCTTCTGATCGGCATGAGTGTTGCGGTGGCGGGCATGATCGGGTTCGTGGGGCTTGTGGTGCCGCATTTTATGAGAAAAATGGTGGGTCGCGATCATCGGATCCTGCTGGTTTCGTCTTTCTTGGGCGGTGGGGTGCTCCTGGTTTTTTGTGATACGATCGCAAGGACGGTGATCGCCCCGTTGGAACTTCCAGTCGGTGTCATCACGGGGATCTTGGGCGGTTCCCTTTTTGTTTGGGTACTGACGCGTGAACGGGGAGGAACGATCTGATGTTCTCGGTCAAAGGGGTTGCTTGCGGGTATGGCCCGAAGCTCGTGCTCGACGGGATCGACCTTTCGGTGACGCGAGGCGAATTCCTCGGCGTGATCGGGCCGAACGGTTCCGGAAAGACAACGCTTTTGCGGGCGATGACCCGAGTCCTGGAGCCCCGGCAGGGAGAGATCTCTTTGGAGGGAACTAATATCGGGCGAATCCCCCCGAAGGTCTTTGCCCGTAAGGTCGCTACGGTGTCACAAACCGTGCCCTCGGTCCCAATGACGGTCGAGGAATTCGTTTTGCTTGGAAGGATCCCGCATTACCGGGAGTTTCAATTTCTGGAAACGAAGCAAGATCTTGTAGCCGCGGAGCAGGCGATGCGCGTGACCGG
>JAHFHJ010000125.1 GCA_023246985.1 Candidatus Omnitrophota bacterium
GAAAGCCCGCGTTACGCTTCCAACCGGGGATGGGTTTACACCAAAGCTCAAGGAACACTTTTTTCCCGAGGAATTTTTCAATATCGAGACGCGCGGCCGTGCCGATCTGTTTGATCTTTTCGCCGCCCCGGCCGATCACGATCGCTTTCTGCGAATCCCGTTCGACCACGATCGTCGCGTGAATGCGGGTGATCTTGGGTTCCTCTTTGAATTCATCGATGCGCACCGCCCCGTCATACGGAAGCTCTTCCCCCAGGAAGTGATAAAGCTTCTCGCGGATCATTTCCCGCGCGTGAAAGCGGACATTCTGATCGGAAAGCTGATCCTCGGGATAAATGAATTCGCCTTGAGGAAGATAGTTCAGCGCTTGCTGGATCAAGACCTTAACGTTCTCTCCGGTTTTGGCGCTCACAGGGATGAACTCCTTAAAGGCAAGGGCTTTTTGATAAGAATCCAGCGCGACGAGAAGATCCTCCTTGGGAAAGCGGTCGATCTGATTGATCACGCAGAAAACGGGGATGGAAAGATTTTGGACCCAGCTTAAGATCGCGCGTTCCGTGTCTCCCATCGCTTTGGGATAAGCCATCCAGAAAAGAAGATCCGCGTCCGAGAGCGACTGATGAACATCGCGGACCATGCCCTCGCCCAAAGCGTCTTTCGGTTCGTGAACGCCGGGAGTGTCGAGAAAAACGATCTGCCCGCGATAGGGACTTTGAAACGCGCTGCCGTCGGGAACGGTCAGGATCCCGCGAATGATATCGCGCGTGGTCTGGGGCTTGGCGGAGATTCCGGCCAATTTCTCCCCCACCAGATAATTGAGCAGCGTGGATTTTCCGACATTGGGCCTTCCGATGATCGCGACGCGGCCGACTTTAGTTTGAGACATTTTGGATCCCCTCGCCGGTTCCGGCATCATTTCCACCCTTGGGTCTAAAAGGATCGGCCAGGACCGAACCGACCTTGCTCAGCCCGGTGAATACCTGATTCGGCGTGCCCGCCGCGATCTTCACGGTCTCCGTGATCCCCGCCTTGGTCTTGTTCACAAGACTTTTCTGAAATGCTTTGGTAAACGCGCTCAAAACCCGGAATTTGGGATCCCCAATATCTCCGTCAACGCGGATATCCAGCTCCAGGGTCTTTTGATTCTCCAAAAGAAGCCGTATCGCGCCGAACGGATATTTAAAAAGTTTCTGGACGGCCGTCGGCGCCGCGAGTTTGATGGACTTGAGCGTTAAAAAATGTTCGGATTTCAAATCGCCTTCCACGCACAAGAGATGCGATTTGAGATCATAAGTCCCTCCCTGGACTTCCCCGAGGATCTCCGAAAGAAGAAAAGCATACTCCTCGGCCGAACCCTCCGTGATCTCGACCTGAACGTCGAAATTATCTCCATCCGCGAATTGACAGCGCCCGCCGCCTTTGAAACGGGCCGGAGGGTTCGCCCCGAATGTCGCGTCCACCTGGATCGTCTCCGTGAAAACCGGGCTGACGTAATTCGAAAGGAAATCAAAACCCGTCCAATAACCTTTGATGTTCTCAAAGATCCACCGCTGCTCTTCGGGCGCGCGCCGGTCGTCAAAAATGATCGTCCCTTTTTCCAGCTCCAAGCGGTCGTTCCGGACGCGCCAGGAATCCTCGCCGATATTGTCAGGATGCGGCATCGGGCGCGGCAGCGGCGGCGGCCTGTCCTTATCAAGCCCCATGTTGTGATACCAATGCCAGACATTGGTGCGGGAACCCTGCGGAGTCGTGTAGCTCTCGATGGCGAAAATGACTTCTTTAAAATGGGCCTTCCGGATCCGGATGAATTTGTTCTTGAGCACCCGGAGGTCCAGTTCACACGTAATCCCTTTGCACGTAAAATGATCCCGCCGCCTGAACCCGGGAGGATTGAGGATCTCCAGTTTCGCGATGCTTACGCGCCCGAGGAACGGGAAAATGCGCATCCCGTCAATATGCACCGGCATGTCAAAGACCCGGGTCATCACTTTTTCAAGAAAAGGTTCCGCGACCATCCCCAGAAGCCGGGCGTGAACCATTCCCAGAATGACGAGCGCGATCAAAACCCAAAAAAACGGCCGGATCTTTTTTTTCATCGAGGATTCAACTCTTTCCGGAAAATCTCTTCCCTCCTATAAAGCATCTCCAGTCGGCTGACATCTTCCCGGACGAACGACGGATTTAAAGAAGCGGCCGTGTTCTCAAGCACCTGCGCTCTTGTTTTCGCGCCGGGAATCACCGTCGATACGGCCTCAAATGCAAGCGTGAACTCCAGCGCCGCTTGAACGAGGGGCATCTTTTTGCTTTTCAGGGCCTTTTGAACGCATTGGATTTTTTTCCAATCGCTTTCTCTTTTAGGAGGAAGCCAGCGCCTGCGGTGATCGTCTTTCGGGAACTCATAAGAAGGCGAGTAGTTCCCGCTCAGAAGGCCCGAAGCGAGGGGCTCCCGGACGATGACGCCGACATGCTTCTTCTTCGCTTCGGGAAAGATCCTTTCGGCCATGCGCTGATCCAAAAGATTAAAGATGACCTGGATTGCGTGAACCCTTGCGTCCTGGAGAGCCGCGAAAGCCTCGGCTTCCGTGTGGACCGAAATCCCGATAAAGCGGATCTTGCCTTCTTTTCTCATCGCTTCGAGAACCGTCACGGCTTCTTTCCGCCGGATCGTTTCCAAAGAGGGATTGTGAAGTTGAAACAGATCGAGAGTGCCGACGCCGAGTCTTTTCAGGCTTTTTTCGCAAGCGAAACGGAGATAATCGGGACTGAAATCTTTCTGAGGGGCGCCGTGGTAGAAATTCCAGCCGGCTTTTGTCGCGATCACGACCGGGTCGCGCGATGTGTCCTTAAGAAAACTTCCGAGAAGTTCCTCGGCGTGACCTTCTCCGTACACGTCAGCCGTATCAAAAAAATTGACCCCGGAATCCCTCGCGGCCTCCAGGGCATCCAGGGAATTTTCATCGCAGACCGGCCCGTAGCTTCCGCCCCCGATGGGCCAGCAGCCGAAGCCGATTTCAGAAACCCTAAGACCGGTCTTTCCTAGCGATCGATATTTCATGGAACCCACGTGGGGGAAAAAGGACTTCCTCCCACTTCAAACAAAAGTCCGGGAATCCAGGACTTTCGTGATTGCCTTGAATGAAAAGAAAATAAAGACCGGGGGTGAGATGATGCGATGTTATTTCTGGAAAAGTTCGTCAACAACCTTCTGGATCTTGTCCTGGGACTGATAGCCGACCAACTGTTTCGCGACTTCGCCGTCCTTGAAAAAAATGACCGTCGGGATACCCTGGATCCCGTATTTCTGGGGCGTATTCGGGTTCTCATCCACATTCATTTTTCCGACCACAAAGCGTCCGGCATTCGCGACCGCGATTTTTTCGATCACAGGTCCGAGCATTCGGCAAGGCCCGCACCACTCAGCCCAAAAATCGACCAGCACGGGCTGTTGGGATTGAAGCACTTCTGCCTGGAAATTGGCATCGGTCAGGGTCTTTTCTTTGCTCATGGAATAACTCCTCTGCGTGGAAGATAACGGTAAAAATCAATACCGTAATGAAGCCGCACTATACACCAAACGCAACGCTCTGTCCACACACCCTCATGGGCGCAGACTAAAAAAAGCAAGGCATGCCGACTACGGCGTACCGCGAAAGACATTTTATACAACGTCGTACACCTTACGCCGTACGCCAAAACATTTTCGGGCTGAAGGGCACAGATCCTGGATTTCGCAGTGCAGGCAATCCGGCCGGCGGGCAAAACAGCGCGCGCGCCCATGGTGAATGATCAAGTGCGAAAATGCCGTCCAGTTTTTTCTCGGGACCAGCTCCCTAAGATCGAACTCGATCTTTACGGGATCCGCATGACGCGTCAAGCCCAGCAAGCGGTTGAGGCGGATCATATGCGTATCGACCGAGATCCCGGGGATCCCGAAGGCATTTCCTAAAATGACATTGGCCGTTTTCCGGCCGACTCCCGGAATCGTCACAAGGTCCTCCATCCTTCGGGGCACTTCCCCGCTGAATCGTTCACGCACCACCTTTGCGGCCCCCAGAATGTTCCGGGTCTTGTTCCTGTAAAAACCCGTGCTGCGGATCGCCCGCTCAACCTCCGGGGGATTTGCGGACGCAAAGGCTTTCACGTCCGGATATTTTTTAAAAAGAGCGGGAGTGACTCGGTTCACGAGCTTGTCGGTGCATTGGGCGGAAAGAACCGTCGCGACCAAAAGCTCCCAGGGCGTTGAAAAGTCAAGGGCGCATTGAATGTCCGGGTAGATCTTGTCAAGACGCCGGAATATGGCTCGCGCGCGCTTCTTTTTGTTCTGAAACGTTTCTTTCATAGGGGACCGCACAGCGCATGTCGTATGGAATAGGTCGAATGTCGCGGATCAAACGTTCCGTTCATCGACCTACGACATGCAATATACTACATACGCGCTTCAGCGGTGGGCTAAAATGTCATC
>JAHFHJ010000126.1:0-1305 GCA_023246985.1 Candidatus Omnitrophota bacterium
ACCAGCTGAGCTACAGGGGAATATCTTTTGAAAGAACGTTGATTATTCTACCATATTATTGCTGAGCTTCCGCCTTGAATCGTTTGCGATTCAAGGACGGATCCGTCCTCGCTTTTTGCGAGGCGGAACAGGGGAATACTTGTTGCTGAATGCACCAAGTACCACCCGTGGGAATTTTGACATTCCTCACGGGTTGGTAACTTTTGAAAGAACAGCGATATTGCTTTGTCTGAAAGAGATTCTTCGACTTCGCTCAGGATGAGCGCCTGGAACCCCGTCAGGCGCTCAATTATAAAGATTGCGGCTTTGGGGTCAATGGGTGTTTTTGGCCTTTGCTTTCTGCCTTCCAGCTGATATATTTCCACTCTGTCGTTCACTCTTTATCCACCCCGGTATCGGGAGATATCTTTTATGTATAAGCTTGTTTTGATCCGTCACGGAGAAAGCGCCTGGAACAAGGAGAATCGATTCACCGGCTGGACCGACGTCGACCTTTCGGAAAAAGGCATCGCGGAAGCCAGGGACGGCGGCCAGCTCCTCAAAAAAGAAGGCTATGTCTTTGATATCGCGTTCACCTCGGTCCTCAAGCGCGCGATCCGCACGCTTTGGATCGTGCTTGACCAGATGGATCTCATGTGGATCCCGGTCCTCCGGGACTGGCGGCTGAACGAGCGCCATTACGGCGCTTTGCAGGGACTCAACAAGTCCGAGACCGCGGCCCAATACGGCGAAGAGCAGGTCAAGCTATGGCGCCGCAGTTACGACGTCCCGCCGCCGCCCCTTGAGAAAACGGATCCCCGCAATCCGGCCAAAGACCCGCGCTACCTGGCTTTTAGAAAAAGCGATCTTCCGCTCACGGAATGCCTCAAGGATACCGTCGCGCGCGTCCTTCCCTTCTGGCATGACGTCGCGGTTCCCATGATCCGGGCCGGGAAAAAAGTTCTTATCGCGGCGCACGGCAACAGCCTCCGGGCGCTTGTGAAATACCTGGACCATATCTCCGAAGAAGCCATCCTCAACACGAACATCCCGACCGGCATTCCGCTCGTCTATGAACTGGATGAAAATCTCCGGCCGATTAAGCATTACTATCTCGGCGACCCCGAAAAGGTTAAATCCGCCATGGACGCCGTCGCCAACCAGGGTAAAACAAAGAAATAATTTAGTACCGTTCTCCATCCCGACTTTGATTTTTTTTTCATGAACGGTAGTCGGGATTGCCCCATCCCGCCTTTGGCGGGATGATAAGGGTTGGGACTACCCCCAACTTTGAATTTCTTTACATAAATGGTAGTTGGGGTTGCC
>JAHFHJ010000126.1:1405-2732 GCA_023246985.1 Candidatus Omnitrophota bacterium
GGGACGCCATGCCCGGCTTCGCGAAATTCGAGATCTCATAATGCTCGTAACCCGCGCCGCCGAGCCTTTCGATCGCGCTTTCATACATTCGCGCGTGTTCCTCCTCTCCCGGCAGATCCAGCTTCCCCTCTTTTTCAAGACGACCGAACGGGGTTTTCCTGTGCACCTCAAGATCATAAAGCGAGACTTGCGCGGCCTCAAGCTCGATACACCGCTTCACGGAATCCCGGAAATCCCCTGCGGTCTGCCCCGGCAGGCGCAACATCAGGTCAAAGCTGATGTTGCGGATCCCTTCCGCCCGGATCTTCGCAACCGTCTCAAAAATATCCCGCGCAGTATGCCGCCGGCCCAGTCTTTGGAGGACCCCTTCCTGAAACGCCTGACAGCCCAGACTGACGCGGTTTACCCCGGCCGCGCGGAAGGCTTTGAGTTTCGCTGCTTCGCCGTCGCCCGGGTTGAATTCGCAGGTAAATTCGTATCCTTTTTTAAATCCGAACGCGGCATGGATCTTTGAAACCAAGCCGTCTATTTCCGGAATATTTAAACAGGAGGGCGTTCCGCCGCCAAGATAAAGCGTATCGAACGAGAACCGCCCGCAAGATTCGCGGGCATGTTTTATTTCTGCCGCAAGAGACTGAAAGAACCTTCCGCGCAGGTTCGGCGAAGGCGCCGCCGTGGTCACAAAATTACAATAGGGGCAGCGCGTTTCGCAGAAGGGAAGATGGATGTATAATCCTTTGAGCATCATGGCGTTATAATCAATTTCCTTTCCAAGAGCAAGTGACATTGTAAGAAGTAAGGCGTCAGGTGTACGCCACGTTGGCACGTTGGCACTTGGCACGAGTTTTGCTATGAGGTTATGTTGCGGTGTGCGGTATAATAAGCCCTTGTGAGAAATGACTATGCCTAAGATCACGGACAAGCTTCGGGATATTTTGGAAAAGCGGGAGTTTGTGTCCATCGCCACCGTTTCAGGGGACGGCCGGCCGAACTCTGTTCCGAAATTCTTCCTTTGTGCCAAGGGAGATTTTATCTATTTGATCGATCACGTGATGGGACAGACCGTCTCCAATATCCGGGAAAACTCTCTTGTCTCCGTTTCGTTCATGGACCGGGACGCTCTGGAAGCCTACCGGATGAACGGAACCGCAAAGGTGCTTAAAAACGGAAAAACTTATGACGCGATGCTCAAGGAATGGAACAAGCGGGTCGTCAAGCTTTCGGCCGACCGCGTGATCGAAGCGATTCAGACCGGAAGAAAACGCGGGCATTACGCCGTGGAGATATCCGAGGCATTCTCCATCCTGAAGATCAAAATCGAAAGCGT
>JAHFHJ010000126.1:2832-4437 GCA_023246985.1 Candidatus Omnitrophota bacterium
TCATCGCCGGCGCTATCATCTCGGGCCTTGGCGGCAGCCGCGTTCAGATCGGCGGACCGACCGGCGCGTTCGTGGTCATTGTCTACAGCATCCTCCAGAAATACGGCATGGACGGTCTCCTGGCCGCAACGATCATGGGCGGCATTCTTCTCGTTATCATGGGTCTTTTCCGTTTTGGTTCGATCATCAAGTTCATCCCTTATCCGGTGATCGTCGGTTTCACGAGCGGCATCGCGGTCATCATTTTTTCCTCCCAGGTCCGCGACTTTTTCGGCCTCACCATGCATACCGTCCCCGCGCCATTCACTGAAAAGTGGGGCGCTTACGCGAACGCCTTTCATACGCTGGACCTTTCGTCGCTGGGCCTGGGGATCTTTTCGCTCGCGATCCTGATCTTCTGGAAAAAAATCTCCAACCGCATTCCCGGAGCGCTGGTCGCGCTCGTCGCGGCCACCTTGATTGCTCATTTTTTCCGGCTTCCGGTCGAAACGATCGGAAGCCGGTTTGGCGAAATTCCCCACACGATTCCGTTCCCCGTACTTCCGGCGATCCCCTGGAAAACGCTTAGAATTCTTTTACCGAGCGCCATGACGATTGCCATTCTCGCGGGCATGGAATCGCTTCTTTCCGCGGTCGTAGCCGACGGCATGATGGGCGGCAAACACCGTCCGAATATGGAACTGGTGGCGCAGGGGATTGCGAATATCGCTTCGCCGCTTTTTGGCGGGATCCCGGCCACCGGCGCCATCGCGCGTACCGCGACGAATGTTCATAACGGAGGTCGCACGCCGGTCGCGGGACTCGTTCACGCCCTGGTTCTTTTCGCGATCATGTTTTTTCTCGGGAAATGGATCGCGTGGGTGCCGCTTTCCTGTCTGGCGGCGATCCTGATCATCGTCGCGTACAACATGAGCGAACGGCAGTCCTTTGCGATGATCCTGCGAAGCCCGAGAAGCGATGTCGCCGTGCTTTGGATCACGTTTCTCTTGACCGTCTTTGTCGATCTCACGGCGGCGATCCAGGTGGGACTTTTCCTGGCCCTGCTTCTTTTTATGCGGCGCATGGCGCTTGTGACGAATGTGGAAGTGGTCACCAACGAGCTGGAGGATGAAGAGGAACCGGACGATCCGAACGCCATGAGCAGGCGTAAAGTCCCGGCCAAAACGGAAGTGTATGAGATCAACGGTCCGTTCTTTTTCGGCGCTTCTTATAAGTTCATGGAAGCGATGAACGACATCGGCGTGAAATCGAAAGTACGCGTCATTCGCATGCGAAATGTCTTCGCGCTTGACGCGACGGGGCTTCACACGCTGACCCAAGCCCATAAGAGTTTTAAAAAGAGCGGGATCACGCTGATTATCTCGGATCTTCATACCCAGCCTTTGTTCGCGATGGAAAAATCGGGACTTTTGGAAAAGATCGGCGAAGACAATATATTCGGGAATATCGATGACGCCTTGAACCGGGCCCGTGAAGTGCTGGGGCTTCCCAAAGTCCCGCGGCCCGCTCCGTTCGTTCCCACCGTCGCCCGCGAAAAGAGTTTGCCTGTTTCTTGATCTGGCGCCTCGACCCGAGGCGTCATCTCCTGATTTGCGGCTGATCCGG
>JAHFHJ010000127.1 GCA_023246985.1 Candidatus Omnitrophota bacterium
ACTTTCAGAATATGGATTTTTCCATCCTTAGTCTCAGTCCCGGCGAGGACATAATCGCCGCCGAGATCAAGAAGGGACAAGACAGCTCCTCCGAGCGATATCGAGAGAGAGGAGATTCTCTCAATACCCGTGATATGTCCCATGCCGTCCTTCACCACTTTCAGAACATGGGTTTTTCCATCCCTAGTCCCGGCAAAGACATAATCGCCGCCAAGATCAAGAAGGGACAAGACGCTTCCTTCGAACGATTCCGCGAGAGAGGAGATCTTCTCAATGCCCGTGATATGCCCCGTGCCGTCCTTCACCACTTTCAGAACATGGATTTTTCCATCCTCAGTCCCAGCGAGGACATAATCGCCGCCAAGATCAAGAAGGGACCAAACGCTTTCTCCTCCGAGCATTACCGCGAGAGAGGCGATTTTCTCAATACCCGTGATGTTCCCCGTGCCGTCCTTCACCACTTTCAGAACATGGGTTTTTCCATCCCCGGTCCCGGCGAGGACATAATCGCCGCCGAGATCAAGAAGGGACCAGACAGTTCCTCCGAACGATTCCGAGAGAGAGGAGATTTTCCGGATTCCGTCCACTTGAACAAAACGCGTCTTGAGACCTCCGGGTTTTCGGGTCTTTGCAGTCTCAGCCGCAAGCTCTTTCTCAATCCCTAGCAATTCGAGGCGGTCTTGTTCTCCGGCGGACAGGCCGGACGGAAATGTCTCCTTCAAGAATTCCGTACCTTCCCATACCGAGGAGCGGCGGTCCTTCTCCCCGCGCTCCGCCCAGTCAAGCAGCGCGCGTTCGAGCAATGACCGAAGCATTTCCGTCCTTTCCTCCGGGTTCATTTCCTCAAGGCCTTGGTACAGGCTCCACGCCACCGCAAAAAACGGCTGGCCGCTTTCCTCATGCTTAAAAATACCCGACGCTTCCGGCATCTTCTCCGCCCAGTAGAACTGAGGAGCGCCTTCCCAGCTGATAAATTGAAGCAATTCCTGCATTAAAAACGGATACTTTGTCTTCAGATCCTTCACCGCCGGAGCGATCCACTCCCCGTCGATCCAATAATCCCCCGTCGCCGTCACCTCCTGCCGTATTTCCGAACGCTCGACTCCGTTAGGGCGTGCGGTGGAAAGCATACGAAGTTTCGGGATTCGCGCCGTAGGCGAAACGCCGTACCCCTTTGGCAGATCCTCCAGAACCGTGCGTCCTGGCCGCAGCATTCCGGGAACAGTCCGCATGGCAGCGTTCAGCATGAAACTCCTATAACGGGGGTTGACAAGCTCAAGTTCCGGCGCGGTCATTTCGCTTATCGGGACCATGCGCAGGAACTGCTGGACCTGGGACGACTCGAGCATGGCGTTCACATAAAGCCGTTCGTCACGCTTTTCGAGCGCGGTGATCCGGGGCGTCACTTCAGCGTACGAGAACCCGGCCTCGCGGAATTTCGCCTTGAGTCCTTCCGCGTGGAAGCCTCCGGTGATCACAACGCCGGCTTTTGTTCCGCCCCGGCGGAAATGCTCCGTGATGTTCTTGAGGAATGGGTCTTCGCGCTTGCGCGCTGTTTTGTAGAAATCCAGAGCGGTTTTGAAGGCGTTTTGAATGAGGCCGACGGAAGAGATGTCCGTGCCGGCGGCCTTTGCGATCGCCGCGAGGTCGAACCCGCCTTCCCGGAAGGCGATCCCTTCCCATTCCCTGCCGCTGAGCGAAAGGGTCAGAAGCTTATCGAGAAGTATCGCGTCCCGCGCGGTCTGAAGGAGGGCCTTTTCTTCCGCGCTTCGGGCCAAGGCGTCAAAAAGCGAATACGCGAGTTGATCCATTTCTGCGGCGAGCGGGCCGGCCTCGAGCTCTTCTTGAAAGCCCCGGAAGGCGGCCCGGGCGGACCAGGCGGGATAATCCTTGAAATCAAAACCCTTGGGCGCCGCGTCGCGGTAAAGAACTTCCAGATCCCGGCGCGCCCCCGAGTAGCTTTTTTCTCTGCCTTCGCTTCCGGGGAAATCCCGCCGCGTTTCCCGCTTGTGGCGGGACTTCGCCTTTCCGCTGATCTTCTCAAGAATGCCGGTATCCAATCCGTGGCTTCCAAGCCACAGACGCAATTGATTCTCTTCCGCTTCAAGGGCTGAGGGATCCATGGAAGCTTGAAGCATCTTGACCTGCGAATACCGGACAAGCATCGGGTAATCAAACTGGTTCTTCGCATTTCCGAGGTCCAGCGAAAGATACTCCAGCGCTTTTGTTTTCAACGAATCAAGAAAAACCTGAAGGGAGATCTTTCCCGCGACGCGGTCTTCATAGACGCCGAAGAAGGTCCTGAGAGCCGGAGAGAAAACTTTGTCCGCGCGGGCCCTGAGTTTTTGGCGGAGACCGGCCGTAAAACGGCGGATCGCGTCGGACTCTTGAGCGACGGCCCGAAACTGGCGGAGGTTTTCGGCATACGCGTCGATGGATTCGATCCCGTCGGCCGTAATGTCCCTGCGCCCCGCAATTTTCCGTTCCAGAAGAAAAAGCTCGGCGCCGGTCAGCTCCCCTTGCTCCAGCAGGAACGACCCGATCTTGCGGCTGTTGTCCGGTTCTTGATAGAGATGATAGAGGGAAGGGTCGAGACGGCGCGTCGCGCCTTCAAGGAACAGCGCGCGGATCCCGTATTGTTCGTCAAAATACCGCAGGAGATCGCGGATCCCGTACTGAGCCTCACGGCTTGTGTGGGCGTCCTGGATGAAAATAAGCATGGGCTTGCTTGGGTCGCCATGGAAACGCTCCCCCAGAGTCCCGGCACTTTCGGGGATCCGAAGATCGGAGAAGCGGACGATGGGGGACTCATACAAGGTGATCAACACACCTTGAGCCATGACCGTGTTGGTCGTCAAGAAGAACACGGTCAGCAGAGAGGCAATGGTCTTCACAAAAGCTTGGTTTTTTTTCATCATATTTCCGTGGATGCGAATCAAAAATAAGCTTTCTTATAAACTTTTAGTCCCAATACCTATCATCCCGCCAAAGGCGGGATGGGGCAACCCCAACTACCATTGATGTAAAAAAATTCGAAGTTGGGTTAGAAATATATGAGAAAGTGTGCTCTACTTGTTTAAATTTGTCAATAGAAGTGCGCCATTTTGACTCATTTATTTGCAGAAAAAAACGGGCCGGACAGTCAACAAATGTCCGTCCCGTTTTTTCGAAGGACGACTTACGCGGCTTGGGCGATTAAGCGCTTCGCGCCGTCGCGAACCGGGCCTGAAGGTCGCTGACAAGATTGCTCACGAGCCCGTCCACGGCATTCAGGAAGCCGTTGAACATTCTTGGCGTCACGACTATTTTGTTCGCGTCAGGAAGCTGCTGCTTCAAGGCCTCGGGAATGGTCTCGGCGCCGAAAAGCACGGGTCTCACCATGGCATTGCGGACATTCCCAAGATGCGCTCTGAGCTCAGCAGGACTTTCGGATCCGGTCGCAAGAATCGGCGATAGGCCTTCCTTGGCAAGACGAAGATTGAGTTCCTTAAGGAAGGCGCGTTCCCCCGCCGTGTTGACGATCGCCACAATCGGCGTTTGGGGATAGACCTCACGCATGCCGACAGCGGCACGATAATCCCGTGAGAAAAAGCCGTACCCAAGCACAAGGACATCCGAAGCCGTTACGGTGCGGATCCCCAGAAGCATCCGAGCGGTTTCCCTGTTCTTTACGGCCAAAATCTCAGGCCGTCCGGGAGATGCAAGCGCGAGAAGCGCGTTCGCCGCTTTTGACGCGGCCATGACCGCTCTTGCGTAAATCCCGACTGTGATCTCTTTCGCCGTCCTCGTGATTCCCGGGATCGAGACCCCACCGAGCTGCTTTAGAACCTCGGAAAGCGAAATAGCGGCGACCCCATAGTTCGCGGTCATTGATTGGCGGACTTCCGAACGCCCGTCCTCAGATCGTTCGGCGGATGCGTCCGAACTATTTTTCTTTTCCCTTTTCTTTTCCGTTATCAAATATCCAAGGTCCCTTTGAAATCGATCATGACGAGACGCTTGATCATGCGTCTGAGCATACGCGGGATAATGTGTTATAGCCAGATTGCTAAGCTGTACCAGAGTCATCGCTTCTGTCTTCCGGAATAGCGCCTGAAGCTGTTCCGGGCTCATTGCCAGAAAATCCTCTGTCGTCGTCGCCATGATTTTATCCCACTCCGACGCCGAGATCTGGTTCCCAGGCATATCCTGGGTCTTTTTCTTTCCCACTTCCGAGCGCCCGTCCTCAGATCGTTCGGCGGACGCGTTCAAACTCTTTTTCTTTTCCCTTTCCTTTTCCGTTATCAAATATCCAAGGTCCCTTTGAAATCGATCATGACGAGACGCTTGATCATGCGTCTGAGCATACGCGGGATAATGTGTTATAGCCAGATTGCTAAGCTGTACCAGAGTC
>JAHFHJ010000128.1 GCA_023246985.1 Candidatus Omnitrophota bacterium
ATGGGAGATATTGCAGAACAAATCGACAACTTAAAAAAGGCAGAGATAGCGGAATTGGCAACGCTTTACCAGCGGCTTTTTGGCAGTAAGCCAGCTTCCAGCAAGAAGGCTTTTCTAATCCGTCAATTGGCATACAAGATTCAAGAGCAAACCTTTGGTGGGCTCTCCACCGCCGTTACGACAAGAATCCGGGAACTAACCCGCATTTATGACCTCATCCATAAGGTAGTACCGTGTTTCTTTAATTTATAACGGTACACGGTACAATACCGCGAACCTATAAGAACTTAAGAAACGCGGTAGTAGCTATCAAAACAAGCACCGGAAAAACGACCGCGGGCCGTGATATCCGGCTACCCGTACCCGGACGACAACGTCCGTGCTCACAACTTCGCTTTCCGATTTAAAGCGGCCAATCTGAATATAAGCCGAAACAAAAAATCTTTTTGGATTCTTTCCGAAAAGAAGGATGGCAGCTCGCCTCAACTTTCGTAGGGTATAGTAGTGACAGCATAGTGACGCGTTGAAATGGAGTTATATATCAAGAAGTTCCGCAGAAGCGCGGTCATCGTAGACGGCTTTCATTGAGCCGCCACAGTGTCATACTTTTTTATTGGAAAAAAGTATGAGCCCGGATGCCCTAAAGGACTATTCAAGGAAGGGATTTATGGGCGTAGCTGTTGGCGGCAAACCAGAAGCCGCCACAGTGTCATACTTTTTTATTGGAAAAAAGTATGAGCCCGGATGCCCTAAAGGACTATTCAAGGAAGGGATTTATGGGCGTAGCTGTTGGCGGCAAACCAGAAGCCGCCACAGCGTCATACTTTTTTATTGGAAAAAAGTATGAGCCCGGATGGATTCGAACCATCGACACCCGCCTTAAAAGGGCGATGCTCTACCAGCTGAGCTACGGGCCCATCCAATCAGACCATAGCTATAGACCCTAGTCAGTCATCACGGCAAAAAGCTCAACCCTATAAGCTAAAGCTAGGGTCTATAGGTCATGAGCTATGAGCTCAAATGGAATGTATTTCCGTTTCTTTGTGCTTCAAGGCTTCATCGGCTTGTGCGATGAACTGATCCGTAAACTTCTGGATCTCCTTTTGCGAGGCATGCGACATGTCTTCGGGGACCGCCTTTGACTTCTCGAGCTTTTTGACCTGTTCGATCGCCTCGTGACGCGCGTTGCGGATTGAAATGCGGCCTTCTTCCGCGACCTTGCGGACCACCTTGGTGAGTTCACCCCGCCGCTCCTCCGTAAGGGCCGGAATCTGAATGCGAAGGATCTTTCCGTCATTGATCGGGGTCAGACCCAGATCGGATTTCAGGATCGACTTTTCGATCTCCGCGATGGCGCTGACATCCCACGGCTGAATCTGAATGGTTTTGGCATCCGGCGTCGAGATCGTCCCGAGGTTCTTGATCGGTGTCGGCGTATTGTAATAATTGACCGAGATACCCTCCACAAGCGCGATGGACGCGCGGCCAGTGCGGATGTTCTGGAAGTCCTTTTTCGTGGATTCCACGCTTTTGGTCATTTTCTTTTTCGTTTCTTCCGCCAGTTTTTTCAAATCTGTGATATCGTTCATAAATTCTCCTTTCATGAGCGCACAACCTAATACCCTGTCAACCTTTAAATTGTGGGTGGATTATTTCAATTTGTACTGTATGGTGAACCCACAAAATTAAGCCTGACAAGGCACTAGGGAGTGAAACGGCGTAAGTTGTCCGGGCGAATTAAACCCCCGCCGTCCCGCCGCCCCATAGGCGGGGCAAGAGACAGAGTGAATTCGGTCCTGAGATTACGCCCACTCCGCTCTGTAACGCTCGACCTCCATCAAGAAACCACTGTCCCGATCTTTTCTCCGAGAACGACGCGCCGGATATTCCCCGGTTGGATCAGATTGAATACCACGATCGGCAGATGGTTCTCCATGCAAAGAGAAGTCGCGGTGGCGTCCATCACCCGAAGCTGTTTTTTAATGACATTCAGATAATTAAGTCGCGTGAACTTTTTGGCGCCGGGGTGCTTCATCGGGTCCTGATCATAGACCCCGTCCACTTTGGTCGCTTTCAAAATGACATCCGCGTTCATTTCCACGGCGCGGAGGGCGGCCGCGGTATCGGTTGTAAAAAAAGGATTTCCGGTGCCGGCAACAAAGATCACTACGCGCCCTTTTTCGAGATGGCGCATCGCGCGGCGGCGGATATACGGTTCACAAAGGGCCTTGATCTCAAGCGCGGATTGGACGCGGGTCTGAACCCCCGCCTTCTCGAGCGCATCCGACATCACGAGCCCGTTCATGACCGTCGCGAGCATCCCGATATAATCGGCCGTCGCGCGGTCGATCCCGCTTTTCTCACCCTCAACGCCGCGAAAAAAGTTCCCGCCGCCGATGATACAGATGACGTCCACGCCGAGTTCGCGGATGTCTTTGATTTGATGCGCAATAGAGGTGACGACCTTGGGATCGATCCCGAAACCACGATCGCCTTCGAGGGCTTCCCCTGAAAGTTTTAGTACGATACGCTTGTAGATGGGTTTTTTCATTTTTTCAGTGATCAGGGATAAGCGATAAGTTTTTCTTATCACTGACCCCTTAACGCTTATCGCTGTTTAGTTGCCGCCGACTTCAAAACGCACGAAACGGCGAATAACGATGTTCTCCCCGATTTTGGCGATAAATTCGGTCAAAAGATCCTGCACCGTCCGGTTGTCATCCTTGATAAACTTTTGGTGAAGAAGGCAGATATCCTCATAACGCTTCGCAAGCTTGCCTTCGATGATCTTGTGGCGGACCTGCTCCGGTTTGTCCTTGACCTGCTCGAAGAAAACCGCTTTCTCTTTTTCAAGATCCGCGGTCGGGATATTTTCCGGGCTCACATACAAAGGATGCGCCGCGGCGATCTGCATGGCAATATCGCGGATAAAGGACTGAAACGTTTCATTCTTGGCCACAAAATCCGTCTCGCAATTGATCTCCAAAAGCACGCCTAACTTGCCGCCGGCGTGAATGTAAGCGGTGATCTGCCCCTCACGAGCTTCCCGGGTGGACTTTTTCTTCGCGATATCGAGACCCTTTTTACGGATCCCATCCTGAGCTCCCTTGAGGTCCCCGCCCGCTTCCACGAGCGCGTTCTTGCAATCCATCATTCCCGCCCCGGTCAATTCCCGGAGCTTCGTCAGGTCGGCGCTGCTGAACTTCACTTCTTTGGTCGCCATGATCGCTTGTCCTTGTATTTTGTAAATAAGCAATGCCTGTGAGAGAAACACGCCCAGATCGTCATTGGCACCGCCGTGTAAATATCTCAGCGCGGCGGTTTTGAAAACCGTCCATGCTGAGGTTAAACTTCGCCGTCTTTTTTCTTGGCGAGCTTCTTGGCCTTCGGCTTTGCCGCGTCAGTCACCACGACTTCTGCCAGGATCTTCGGATCAAGTTTCTCCGAAAGGATCTCTTCGTCGATCACGACCTCGGCTTCCGGGACTTCTTCCGCCGCGAGCTCGGCCTGGAGGGCGTCCGCTTTGTCCCGGACGACTTTTTGGAATTCCCTGCGGCCTTCGGTGACCGCATTGGAAACGGACTCGCAGAAAAGCTTGATCGCCTTAATCGCGTCATCATTACCCGGCAAAGGATAGTCGATGGGGTCCGGATTGCCGTTCGTATCAAGCACGGCAACGACGGAGATCCCGAGTTTTTTCGCTTCAGCGATTGAGATTTTTTCAAGCTCGGCATCGACCACAAAAACGGCCCCGGGGATTTTGCGCATTTCGCGGACGCCCGAGAGGTTCTTGACGAGTTTTTCGCGCTCCTTCTTGAGGGAACCGATTTCTTTTTTCGTGATGAACTGGAAGCTCCCGTCCTGCTCCATTTTGTCGATTGCGTCAAGTTTCTTGATGGATTTGCGGATCGTCTCAAAATTCGTGAGCATCCCGCCGAGCCACCGCTGGTTCACATACGGCATTCCGCACGCTTCCGCGGCAGCCTTGAGAGGTTCCTGCGCCTGTTTCTTGGTCCCGACAAAAAGAACATCCTTCCCTTCGGAGGCGACCTGTTTGAGGAATGAGAGCGCTTTATCGAGACATCCGAGGGTCAGCTCGAGGTTAATGATATAAATACCGTTGCGTTCCCCGAAGATGTACTTTTTCATCTTGGGATTCCAACGCTGCGTTTGATGTCCGAAATGGACACCGGCTTCAAGTAACTGCTTGATCGTGATAGGGGACAAAACTTCCTCCGTGGGTATTCTTAAAAGCATAACGGAATGATCACTCTGAGCCCCGGGAAATTCCGGAGGGATCGGTATTGTCACCCTCCCCTTCCCTTCGCTCGGAGGGTCCGTTATTTTCCAACTTGCAGTACCATTCTCCATTTGATTCTATCCCGACTTT
>JAHFHJ010000129.1 GCA_023246985.1 Candidatus Omnitrophota bacterium
AGGCCGGCGAAGAGTTCCGTTTTCGGGATCATAACGGGCTTTACTACGAAGAAACCCACGTGGGAGCGAACTACCAGCCGTCCAAGTATCTCGCCCTGGGCGCCGAATATCTTGAGAACCGGGCATCCCGGACCCAGAAAAAAAAACAGGTCTGGTACTGGGAGTCCGTGCCGCGGATCTATTTAACGCCGCAGTTTCCCTACAAAGGGTTTCTGCTGGAGGATCGCAGCATGATGGAGTTCCGGGTCCGGCAGGATACGCGATTTGCGATGCGGTACCGGAACCTGGCCGGCCTGACGGCTCCCTGGAAATGGACGCCGCTCCAATTCCAGCCTTACGCGGCCAATGAGATCATTTTGGAGACGGGCAAGAAAGGGATGGTGGAAGACCGGCTTTACTCGGGATTTAAAGTGCACTGGTGGGGGCCGGTTTACGGGTCGATCTATTATTTGCGCCACGCCACCAAGAACTCTCTCGGAAAATGGACGTCTCTTAATATCCTGGGAACCGGCCTTAAGGTCTGTTTTTAACCGTCCCTTTTTAAGAGTATTATTTTCTCCTCTCCATCAGAAAAGTTTATGCTAAAATACCGCCTCTATTTTGGAACTTCTCCACGAAAGATTTTTTTCTAACATGCAAAAATCCGAAGTGATTGAAACGGACGTGCTGGTTGTGGGCGGCGGAGTTGCGGGTCTCGCGACGGCCATCCGCCTCGCGGATCTTGGAACGGCCTCCGGAAAAAAGTTCAATATCCTCGTCCTCGAAAAGGGCAGTTCGATCGGAAGTCATACGCTTTCCGGCGCCGTGGTCAATCCCTCGACGCTCAAGGAACTCCTTCCGGATATTTCTGAAAAGGATTTTCCGTTCGAATCTCCCGTCACTCAGGATGAATTCTATTTTTTCCTTCCCCAACGCGCTTTGCGCGCGCCCTGCACGCCTCCCTTTATGGGGAATGACGGGAATTCGGTGGTCGCGCTCGGCAAATTCACTCGTTGGCTCGCCGAGATTGCCGGGAAAAAAGGCGCGCAGGTCTATCCGGGATTCAGCGTCTCTGAAATGCTCTATGACAAGGGCCGCGTCATCGGCGTCAAGACGATGGATACCGGCGTGGATAAGCACGGACATCCGATGGATAATTATCAGGCAGGCAACGAGATCCGCGCGAAGATCACCATCCTGGCCGAGGGGCCCCGCGGCAGTCTGACCCAAAAGCTCCTCAGGAAATTGGGTTTGAACGCGGAGAATCACCCGCAGGTTTATTCCACCGGCGTGAAAGAACTCTGGGACCTTCCGGAAGGGATCTTTAAGGCGGGCCGGGTCGTGCACACGCTTGGGTTTCCCTTCGAGTTCAACCATTTTGGCGGGGGTTTTATTTATGGGCTGAATGGCCGGCAGGCGGTGGTGGGGATCGCGGCGGGACTGGATTACACGGACCCAACCTTTGATGCGCACGCGGCATTTCAAGTCTATAAAAAACATCCGTTTGTCGCGAAGATCCTTGAAAATGGAAAGCTTCTCCGCTACGGCGCGAAGACGATCCCGGAAGGCGGTCTTTACTCTTTGCCTAAGCTTTATCACGAGGGCGTGATGATCGTCGGGGATTCCGCCGGATTCCTTGCCATGCCGAGCTTGAAGGGCGTGCATCTCGCGATCGAGTCCGGGATGCTGGCCGCAAAGTCCGCGTTCGAAGCGCTTCAGAAGAATGATTTTTCAAAAGAACAGCTCAGTCTCTACGAAGAGCTTTTTAAGAAAAGCGCGGGTTTCAAAACTCTTTCCCGCACGCGTAATTTCCGCGCCGGGTTTGGCCGCGGCATGATCCTGGGGGCGTTCCATTTCGCGACGCAGATCCTGACCGGAGGCCGCGGGATCACATTCTCGGGAAAAATGAAAACCCATGAAGACGCGGCTTGTTACAGGAAGCTCGCGGACGTTTCGAAACCCTTTCCCCAAAAATTCGCCAAAGAGCTCGTCTACGACAAAAAACTAACCTTTGATAAAGTGACCGATGTTTATTTTTCCGGTTCCAAGCATGACGAAGAGCAGCCGTGCCATCTCCGGGTATTGGACTTCAAACTTTGCCGGGAAGTCTGTATTCCGAAGTATGGCGGGCCCTGCCAATGTTTTTGTCCGGCGGAAGTTTATGAGATCGTAACGGACCCAAAGACCGGAAAAAAAGATCTTCATCTTCATCCGGCTAATTGCGTGCATTGCAAGACCTGCGACATCAAGGACCCGTTCGGCAATATCGAGTGGGCGGTGCCGTACGGCGGCGATGGACCCGAATATGAAAACATGTGAAACATCCGTGAGGCGGGAGTTCTAAGCCATGAGTTTTTACTCAAGGCTTATGGCTTAAGGCCCGGGACTCAGGATTTAAAGCTATGAGCTTAAAAATCATCACCCTCATGAAACAAGTACCGCTCCCGTCGGAGATGCGGATGGGCGCCGACGGACTTATGGACCGCACCAAGGCGAAGTCCTCGATTAACGCGGATTGCGCGTTTGGTCTGGAGCAGGGACTCCAGATTAAAAAGCGCGTTCCGGACGCGGAATTGATCGTGGTCTCGATGGGACCTCCAAGTTTCGAGCAATCGCTTAAAAAAGCGCTGGCGATGGGATATGATCGCGCGGTACTTCTTTCCGACCGGAAGCTGGGCGGTTCCGATACTTTCGCGACGGGATATGCGCTTTCGATGCTTCTCAAAAAGCTCGGGTGCACCCGGGACAGCAAAGAACCGTTTATCATTTTCTCCGGTCGCCAAACCACGGATGGAGACACGGCGCATGTGCCGTCCCAGACGGCTGAGAATCTCGGGATCCCGCAGGCGACTTTTGTAGAGAAAGTGGAATTCAAAGGCGATCATCTTGAGGTCCGCCGTATCATCGAAGGGGGCTTTCAAGTCCTCAAACTTCCTATCCCGTGTCTTATTTCCATTGCTCCGACCGCGACCCCCGCGCGCCGGCCTTCCCTCAAGGGCGCTATCCGCGCGAAGACTACCCCCACGGAGATCTGGACGCTTGATCAGATCGGGGCCGATGTCAGCGTGGTAGGCCTCAGCGGGTCTCCGACGCTCGTTTCAAAGGTTGTGGATATTCAAAAAAACAGACCTCCCGTGAACATGATCTCGGGCCATGAGCCTAAGGATCTTGCGGACACGCTTGTGACGGAGATCGATAAGATCAAGGATTCGATCAGTGGGGGACATGGGGAACACCCGGGGGCCGTCGATGAAAAAGAAGCTGCGGGAGAAAAAGCCAAGGCCGATGCGGATTTCCCGAGAGTGGATTTCCGTCAAGGCGCACGCGGCATTCTGACTTGGATCGAGATGTACGGCCAGACGCCGGCGAGGTCCTCGCTTGAGATCCTGAATCCGGCGCGGAAATTGGCGGATCAGCTCGGGACGCAGGTGACGGCGGTCGTGACCGGGCATCATATCAAGTCCGTGGCGTCTGAGATCATCGCCTACGGCGCCGACGAGGTCGTGTTGGTCGATGATCCGAGGCTTAGCGAGTACAGGATCCTGCCGGTGGCGGCGGTTCTCGCGCAATGGATCGAGTACAAGCGTCCGGAAATCGCGCTTTTCGGAGCAACGACTTCGGGTCGGGAGCTTGCGCCGAGGATCGCGAGCCGCGTGCGGGCCGGCGTAACGGCAGATTGCACGAGTCTTAAAGTCGGGGAATATGCGCATCGCGTCAAAAAATCCATATTTTATCCCGTGTTGGAGTCCATCCGGCCGACTTACGGCGAAAGCAAACTCGCGACGATCATCGGTTTTTGGTGTCCTCAGATGGCGACCGCGCGCGCCGGAACGTTTAAGATCCTGCCGCAAGATACGGACCGCAAGGGGACAGTCCGCGAATTCACCCCTGTTTTCAGGGAAAGTGATTTTGCGGTCGAGGTACTTGAGACGAAACGCGAAGCCGGCGGCGGAGATAATCTTTTCGTGGCGGACATCGTTATTTCAGGAGGCCGTCCGGCCGGGGAACACGATGATTTTAAACTTATCAAGGAACTGGTGAGCGCGCTCCGGGAAAAAGGCATTAATGCGGATTGGGGCGCCAGCCGTCACGCCGTGGATAATGGTTACGCGCCTTACGCGCGCCAGGTCGGGCAGACCGGCAAGACGATCCGGCCCAAGATCTATGTGGCCGTTGCGATCTCAGGCGCCATCCAGCATTTGGCCGGCATGAAAGAATCCGGCAAGATCCTTGCGATCAATCAGGACCCGCAGGCCGCGATCTTCCGTCATGCCGATTTCGGCATCGTTCGGGACTATCAGGAAGTGCTTCCAGAGATGATCGCCAAGGTCAAGGCCGGTTTTACTTTTGGCCTTACGCCAAGCAAATAGCTCTGTGGTGACTCTC
>JAHFHJ010000003.1:0-13849 GCA_023246985.1 Candidatus Omnitrophota bacterium
TGAGGCGCATGACCCGGACGCCGACGGCATTCCGGCCGGAAGTGCGGATCTGGCTGACGGGGCAGCGCACCACCATGCCGCCCGTGGTCAC
This sequence comes from Candidatus Omnitrophota bacterium, assembly GCA_023246985.1. GTDB lineage: Bacteria > Omnitrophota > Omnitrophia > Omnitrophales > Aquincolibacteriaceae > Aquincolibacterium. The sequence continues at coordinate 92 of JAHFHJ010000003.1, forward strand.
AAGAATGATCTCATCTTCCTCTGCGACCGTCAGGACATTCACGACTTTTCCGTTTTTTTCGGAAACTTTCACATTAATGATCCCTTTGCCACCTCGGGATTGGATGCGGTATTGAGCAAACAGCGATTTTTTCCCAAAACCGTTCTGGGTCACAGTGAGCGCCGTTGCCTCCGGGTCTACGATCTCCGCCGCGATTACTTCGTCGCCCTTTGCCAGGCTCACGCCGCGAACGCCGCTGGCGTTCCGGCCCATCTCTCGCACATTATCTTCTTTAAACCGGATGGCTTTCCCGTCGCGTGTCGCGATAAAGATCTCGTCTTTCCCGGAAGTGATCTTGCAAACCACGAGCTCATCTTTGTCGCGCAGCGTGATCGCGTTGATCCCTGAGGAGCGCGGCCGCGAATATTCGATCAGATTCGTTTTCTTGATCACGCCCTTGGCCGTCACCATCACCACGTAGCGCTTATCATCGAATTCCTTGACCTGCAAAAATCCGGAGACCTGTTCGTTCTGCGCCAGGGAAAGAAAGTTCACGATCGCTTTTCCTTTGGCCTGCCGGGAAGCTTGCGGAATATCGTAGGCCTTGCGCCAATAGACGCGGCCCTGGTTGGTAAAAAACAGGATAAAATCATGGGTCGAGGCCATGAACATATGCTCCATGAAATCCTCGTCATCGCGCACCCCCGCGCCGGTGACGCCGCTTCCGCCGCGGTTTTGCCGGCGATACATGGCGACCGGAATGCGCTTGATATAACCGGCGTGCGAGATCGTGATCAGCACGTCCTCCTCCGCGATCAGGTCTTCGATGTCGATATCCCCCTCCGCCGCGACGATCTTCGTCCGGCGTTCATCTCCGTATTTCTTGAGGATCTCCTGCGTTTCTTCTTTGACGATGTCGAGAACTTTACGCCGGCTTTTCAGCACGGCTTTGTAGTATTCGATTCTTTTGATGAGATCGAGATATTCCTCGTCAATCTTCTCGCGCTCGAGCTGCGTTAAGCGCTGGAGCTGCATTTCGAGGATGGCCTTCGCCTGGATCTCCGAGAGCTTGAGCTCCTTGATGAGCCTTTCTTTGGCGAATTCCGGGCTCTTGGAGGCGCGGATGATTTTGATCACCCTGTCCAGATTCGCGATGGCGATCTTCAGGCCTTCAAGAATATGGGCGCGCTTTTCCGCTTTGTCCAATTCGAAGCGGGTCCGTCGCACAATGACCTCCGCGCGAAAACCGATGAACTTTTCGATCATCTGCTTCAGGGTCAGAACGCGGGGCTGGCCGTCCACAAGCGCGAGCAGAATGACGCCAAACGAGGACTGTAGCTGCGTGTGTTTATAAAGATTGTTTAACACCACCTGCTGAATCGCGTCCTTTTTCAACTCGATCACCAGACGCATGCCGTCACGGTCCGACTCATCGCGAATATCGGAAATCCCCTCGATTTTTTTGTCCTCCACGAGGCGGACGATCGATTCGATGAGCGAGGTTTTGTTCACCTGATAGGGGATCTCGGTAATGACCACGGCGTCTTTTTTGTTCCTGGAAGTCTCGATCGCGGCTTTGGCGCGCATGATGATCTGGCCGCGACCGGTCTCATAAGCCTTTTTGATCCCTTCGCGGCCGATAATAAGTCCGCCGGTCGGAAAGTCCGGTCCTGTCACGATCTTTAAAAGTTCTTTGATCGTAATGTCGGGGTTATCGATCGTCGCGACAAGCGCCTTCACGATTTCGGTCATGTTGTGCGGAGGGATGTTCGTGGCCATGCCGACCGCGATTCCCGTGGAGCCGTTCACGAGAAGCGTTGGGATCCTGGAAGGCAGGATCGAAGGCTCGGAGAGGGACTCGTCAAAGTTGGGTGTAAAATCGACGGTGTCTTTATCGATGTCGTTGAGCAGTTCGTTGCTGATCGCCGCAAGCCGCGCTTCGGTATAACGCATGGCCGCCGCGTTATCGCCGTCAATCGACCCGAAGTTTCCTTGTCCCTCCACAAGCGGATACCGCAGCGAAAAGTCCTGCGCCATGCGAACCAGCGTGTCATAAACCGCAGTATCCCCGTGGGGATGGTATTTGCCCAGCACTTCACCGACGATACGCGCGGATTTTTTATACGGCTTGCTGTGAACAAGTCCCAACTCGTTCATGGCGAAAAGAATGCGCCGGTGGACGGGTTTCAACCCATCACGGACATCCGGAAGCGCGCGCCCCACGATGACCGACATCGCGTAATCGATGTAGGAATCTTTCATCTCTTCTTCGATCGGCCGGGGAACCACTTTTTCGTTCATCGCGTACAAATTCTTTTCATCCGCCATGGTGTTTCCTTTTTATCGTTTATTAAACGTCCAGATTGCGAACGGCTTTTGCGTGCCTTTCGATAAAAGCGCGCCGGGGTTCTACCGCATCGCCCATCAGCACCGTGAAGATCTCGTCCGCTTCCACCACGTCGTCCAACGTCACCTGGAGCACGGTCCGGGTTTCGGGATTCATCGTCGTTTCCCAAAGCTGGTCGGGATTCATCTCTCCAAGACCTTTGTAGCGTTGGAGTGTCATGCCCGCCTTGCCGTTTGCTTTGATTTGCGTAAGAACATCCCGGAGCGCTATGACTTCCATCTTTTCCTTCCCCAGCGAAAGTTCGAACCCGGTTTCTTCGCCGGCCTCAAAATGCTCAAAACCAAATCCGTATTTCTCGAGACGCTTCTTTGCCTTCTCGAACTCTTTCGCTTCGAAGATCTCGATCAGTTCATGCAGCGGCCGCGTGTCCACGGCCGCCTCTTCCCCGGCCCCGTCCGGCGCTTGCCCCTTTTTCGCGGGTTTTTTCTCGTCCTTCTTTTCCTTTTCTTTCTCTTGGGCTTCGACTTTTTCAGCCCTTGCCTCTTCTTTGGCTTTTTGCTCTCGCTGCTTCCCGAGCTCCTTTACGTGATCTTCGACCTCTTTTTCGGTATAAAAGAAAAACTCTTCGTTCTTGTCCAATGCGCGCACGAGAAAAAGAGGAAATCCCCTTTTCTTGTCCTGGGCTTCCATGAAGCGATGCCACAAAATGCCCTTCCGGGCGAGCGACCGTTCGAGGTCGGTCATGGCCTGGACCAGATCCATCAATTCGCGAAGCTCCTTGCCTGAGATGGCGCCTTTGGCGCCTGTCTTTTTAAGAGAAACTTCCTGCAGCCCGAAGTTCAGCAGCAGGTTGTTCATTTGCTCTTCGGTTTGGACATACTGCTCTTCTTTCCCCCGCTTCATTTTATAAAGCGGCGGTTGCGCGATATAGATGTGCCCGCCCTCAACCAGCTTTTTCATCTTCCGGTAAAAGAACGTGAGCAAAAGCGTCCGGATGTGGCTGCCATCCACGTCGGCGTCGCACATCAGGATGATCTTGTAATATCGAAGTTTTTCGATGTTAAATTCTTCCTCGACCCCCGCGCCGATTGCGGTAATGATGGTCCGGATTTCTTCGTTCGAAAGGATTTTATCGATGCGGGCTTTTTCCACATTCAGGATCTTCCCTTTCAGCGGAAGAATGGCCTGGAACCTCCGGTCGCGTCCCTGCTTCGCCGAACCTCCGGCGGAGTCGCCCTCCACAAGATAGATCTCGCTGTTCTTCGGGTCGTCGTCCGAACAATCCGCCAGCTTCCCGGGGAGCGATGCGGAGTCCAGCGCTCCCTTGCGCCGCGTTAGCTCCCGGGCTTTCCTTGCGGCTTCGCGGGCGCGATACGCCAGCGCCGCTTTTTCGACGATCTTGTTGGCCACCGGAGGATTTTCTTCGAAAAAGGTGCTGATCCCCTCATAAATGACGGAATAAACGATTCCCTCAACCTCGCCGTTGCCGAGTTTTGTTTTAGTCTGGCCTTCGAACTGCGGCCGCGGGACTTTGACGCTGATCACGGCCGCGAGCCCTTCGGTGAGATCCGCGCCGCTCAATCCGGCCTCCAGGTCCTTGAGGAGGTTCTTGTTCTTGGCGTATTGATTCGTCGCGCGCGTGAGAGCGGTTTTAAACCCGCTCATGTGCGTTCCGCCCTCGACGGTATTAATGTTGTTCGCGAACGAGAAGACATCCTCTCCATAGCTGTCGTTATACTGGAACGCCGCCTCGACCTCGACTTCCTCTTTGGTCTTGTCGACGTAGAAAAACTTTTTGTGGAGCGGATTTTTGTTGCGGTTGAGATACTGGATGAATTCCGAGATGCCCCCTTTATAAAGAAAAATATGTTCTTTGATTTCTTTTTTGATGCGTTCGTCGCGGATGGCGATGCGGACGCCTTTATTGAGGTACGCGAGCTCGCGCAAGCGGTTGGAAAGAACATCGAAGCTGAATTCGATCTTTTCGAAGATCTCTTTGTCTGCCAAAAAGGAAACGGTCGTGCCCCGTTCTTTCGTCTTTCCTTTTTCGGTGACTTGCGTCACCGGATGCCCCCGTTTATACCGCTGGTGCCAGATCTTTCCGTCGCGCCGGACCTCTACCTCGCACCATTCGGAAAGCGCGTTTGTCACGGACACGCCGACGCCGTGAAGCCCTCCCGCAACGCGATAGGACTTATTATCGAATTTCCCGCCGGCATGAAGGGTGGTCATCACCACTTCCAGCGCGGATTTTTTTTGGGTTTTATGCAAATCCACGGGAATCCCGCGCCCGTCATCCGCGACCAAAACACTCCCGTCCGCGTTAATCGCCACATCCACCCGCGTCGCGTACCCGGCCAAGGCTTCATCAATGGAATTGTCCACCACCTCATAAACCAGGTGGTGAAGGCCCCGGAGGGTGGTGTCACCGATGTACATCGCGGGTCTTTTCCGGACCGCCTCTACGCCCTCCAAGACCTGGATATTGGTTGCGTCATACTTGGAAGACGCCCCTTCTTTTTTGTTCATTTTTTTCCTTCTGGGGAAGAATTGTTTTTGAGAAACGCTTATTTCCCGACCAGCACCCGCACCTCTTTAACCGTCTCTTCCCCCAGCACCGCCTGTGCCCGCTTTAAGAACGAGCTTCGGTATCGCTGGCTGATCTCGTAGGCGAGGGTCGCTTCGTTCACATGAATATAAAGAATACCTTTTGAGGAAAGTTGAGGACGGGTTTGTTTTTTAAGTTTTTCTCCCGCGATGCTCGGCCAGGAATCGACCAACAGGCTCCTTTTTTGTTTTTCGGGGTCTTCAAATCCCCGGATCACCTTCGGCAGGATCGATCGAATATCATCCATGAAATACCGTTGATGGATCGTCGTGTTGCTTTGTTAGTTGAGCTGCATCGGCATGATCACATAAAGATATCCCTCGCGCCCTCTGATCAATCCGGGTTTGTCGGGATCGCTTAAAGAAATGCTGATGTTTTCATCGGAGAGATTTTTCAACACATCTAAAAAATATCCGGGGTTAAAACCAATCGTGATCTCCCCTCCGCTAAAAACCGCAGGAAGTTCTTCTTTCGCTTCCCCCATATTGGGGGTTTTGGCGGAGACAATGATCTTGTTTTTGATAAAATCGAATTTAAGCGCGGGCGCCTCCGGAGAAGTTAAGAGAGCGGCCCTGCGGACCGCTTGAAGGAATTCCTCCCGGTTCGCCCGAACTTGCGTTTTTTCTTCTTTGGGAATCACTTGATCATAGTTGGGGAAATTTCCCTCAATGAGACTGGAGGTGAGGTAGGTATCCTCAAAGTAAAAAATAACTTTGTTTTGAGTGTGAATAATCTTGACCATCCCCTCCCACTCCAATAATTTCAAAAGCTCGTGAATGGTCTTTGAAGGAATAATCATTTCGGTGTTTTTAACGTTTTTTTGTTGGGTTTCTTTCTTATAAAAAGCCAGTCTCCGCCCGTCTGTGGCTACAAACCTGAGCTGGCTCCCGTGTATTGAGAGAAGGACCCCATTCAATACGTACCGCGTTTCATCGTGAGAGATCGCGAAGGAGGTTAAAGAAAGACTTTCTTTCATAACGGCTTGTTCTATTTCGATGGCTTCGCTGAGAGAAAACTCGGGAAGTTTGGGGTACTCTTCCCTATCGAGTCCCATGATTTTAAAATGAGACTTCCCCGCTTTAATATTAACGGTGTTGTTTTTTGTGACGGATATTTCCACCCCCCCTTCGGGGAGCTCTTTAATAATATCAAAAAATTTTCTTGCCGGGACGGTGATGCTTCCCGGCTGTATAACCTCCACAGGGAGAAGCGTGGAAATCCCCACTTCCATATCCGTCGCGACAATTTTTATCTTTCCGTCCTTTTGCGTTTCAAGAAGAAGGTTGTTAAGAATGGGAAGAGTGCTGGGTTTGGAAGCGGCGATATTGACGCTCAAAGTAATCTTTTTAAGCAATTCGTTTTTTTGAACTTTTATTTCCATAAGAACTCCTTATGCTTTTATATTATATTTAAAAATAGCAACCGTAGTAATAAGCGCGGTGGATTTGTGAATATCCTACACAACTATTTAAAAAAGAACGAGATATAAAAAAAATTTCTTGGGGATTCAGGGCCTACTTTTTCAACAATCCCGTAAGCTTATCTAATAAACTCCGCACTGTCACATCTTTATCCCTTTCCGCGGCGATCTTGTTACACGAATGAAGCACGGTGGTGTGATCTTTTCCGCCAAAATATTCCCCGATTTCCGGAAGAGAATGGCGGGTAAGCTCCCGGACAAGAAACATCGCGATTTGCCGAGGACGGACGATCGAAACCGTTCTTTTTTTAGCGCGAAGATCAGAAACTTTCATGTCAAAGTAATCCGCCACCACCTTCTGAATTCCTTCAATCGTGAATTTTTGAGCCTCTTCTTTAAAAGAATCTTTTAGAATCTCTTGAGCTAACCCAATGTTAATCTTGGAGTTCGTGAGGGTGCAGTAAGCCACTACGCGGATTAAAGCGCCCTCAAGTTCCCGGATATTTGATTTGATCTTATCCGCGATAAAATAAGCCACATCATCAGGCACCACAACGGTTTCCCGCTCCATTTTCTTTTTCAAAATAGCCACGCGCGTCTCAAAGTCCGGCAGCTGGATGTCCGTCACAAGTCCCCAGCCGAAACGGGATACGAGGCGTTCTTCGAGCCCTGGAATTTCCTTAGGGGGGCGGTCGCTTGTGACGACGATCTGCTTATGAGACTCATAAAGCGTATTGAAGGTGTTAAAAAACTCTTCCTGGGTCGAATCTTTTTCGGCGATAAAATGAACATCGTCGATCAGTAAAAGATCGAGCGTGCGGTATTTTGCGCGAAACAAAGGGGTCGATTTTGTTTGGATCGCCGTAATCAGCTGGTTGGTAAACTTTTCGCTGGACATATAAAGGATCTTAAACTCGGGATGGCGGCGCTTCATCTCGTGGGCAATCGCTTGAAGAAGATGGGTTTTTCCAAGGCCGGTGGGCCCATAAATAAAAAGAGGGTTATATTGCTTTGCAGGCGATTCGCTAACCGCGACAGAAGCGGCATGCGCAAAGCGGTTTCCGGGGCCGATCACAAAATCATCAAAAGTGTATTTTTGATTCCAGCCGGCGGCAGCATCTTCCCGCTCCTTGGTTTGCACCGAAACCGGGAGCGAAGACACGGCCTGAGGCGGTGCCACCACCCGATAGACGATCTTGGGCGCATAGCCCAAAACCTCCTCCGCGGAAGAAAGAATGAGGTTCTGATAGTGATCCTCAAGCCATTTTCCATAATAATGATCGGGAACGCTTAGCGTCAACTCCTCAGCAGAACTTTCCAGGAGAGAAACCGGTTCGAACCAGGTCTTAAAAGAGCGCTCGCTGAGTTCTCGGGAAAGAATAAAGCGGATCTTTTTCCAAAGGCCAAGCGCCGGTTCTTCGGGAGGCGAAGAAAGAGGCTGATTCATGGAAAAAGGCATCTCCTCGAAGTTATTAACAGGTTATCAAAAAGAAAAGTTTTATTATTTATAATAACGTATTCTATATGATAAAAATTGTTGAAAACAAACAAAGAGCTTATAAACAAGTTATCAACAATATAAAATAAGACAAAATAAAAGCCCGCTCCCCTTACAAAGAAGCGAACGCAAAACACTGCTTTTTTATTGTACAGAAAAACAGATCTTTGTCCACAATATTTATCAAAAAATTTTTAAATAGTCCCAAGATACTCTTTTAAGAAAATGGAAAGAAAAATAAGCCCAGCGCCATGAAACATTGCTTCGTATCGAAAAACAAAACGCTGGATATTCCAAACAAACTTCACTATAATTCCGCCCTATGGTTAAAAGAACCTATCAACCTTCCAAGAGAAAACGTCGGAACAAACACGGCTTTCTTGCCCGTACGAGGACCCAAGGCGGACGCAGGGTCCTTGCGCGTCGTCGTAAAAAGGGCAGGAAAAAGCTGACCCAAGTCTAAACGTTGGAGCCCAAGAACCGGCTCGGCACGGATCAAAGGATCTGCCGGCAAACAACCTTCAAGCGTCTCGTTGAGAAAGGACAATTCGCTCGAGGGGAGTTTTTTTATTTGTGGGCCGGAAGACGCGGCGATATCGAACAGGCGACGCGAAAGGCAAAGCCCATGATCGGGATCGCGGTAAGCCGGAAAACGGATCCAAAAGCGGTCGGGCGGAACTTTTGGAAGCGGCGAATCCGGGAGATCTTCCGGAAGAGACAAGCACAGCTTCATCGAGAGGCCGTTTGTCTGATCAAAGTCCGCTCCGCAAAAAAACAACCCTCTTTTTCTGCTATGGAAGAAGATCTTATCAAACTTTTTAAGAGAACGGGAGCCTGGGCGTGAAACATTTTTTAATCCTCATGATCCGTCTTTATCGCGTTTGCATGGCGCCTTTCTTCGGCCCCTGTTGCCGGTTTTCCCCCAGTTGTTCCGCGTATGCCGAGGAAGTTCTCAACACGAAGGGTTTTTTCGTGGGCTTGAAACTCACACTTCAAAGGCTCGGCAAATGCCACCCTTTTCATCCGGGCGGATTTGACCCCGCTTGATAAGGAAACGATATGGATAAAAACACGATCAAAGCGATCGTTCTTGCCGCGCTGGTGTTGCTGCTTTATCCCATGCTGCTCAAAAAGTTTTATCCAGCCGCGTATGAAAAACGACCGGCACAAACGATGGTTTCTCAAACAGCCATTGTCCCAGTCACGCCTGCCACTGAAATCGCGAGGGAGGCGAGCCTGGAAAAAGCGCCCTCCCCCGCCGTCGCATTTTTCGAGAATGCTTTCTATAAGGCCAAGTTTTCTACGTTGGGAGGCACGATCACGGATCTTGCTTTCCTCGGGGAAAAAGGAAGACAAAAGTTCTCCCGGACGGATTTTTTCTCGGGGGATCCCCGGACCTCGGGCATTTTCGGCGTGAATATTCTTCATGGAAAAGCGGATCTAGCGGAAACAATCTTCAAAATGTCGCGCAAAGGAACAAGCGGAGAAATTTTAGAGTTCTTCTACGAGCTGCCCGGGGAGTATCAACTGACCAAGACCTATGCGTTTCGCAGCGACAAGCCCGCGGTGGAGCTGACGGTCCGCGTTAAAAACATTTCAAGCGGCGAGAAGCATTTTCCCGTCACGCTGAATTACGGCATGAGTTACGAAGAAGGTTATCAAAAGCACTACGGCTATTATGATGCCGTAGCGTACGCGGAAAAAATCCAGACTCAAAACCTTGACCGCATTAAAAAGAAGGGATTCCTTTTCCCCGAGCAGACGGCGTGGGCCGGGTTTATCAAAAAATATTTTGCGCTGCTTGTGAAACCCGATGGCAAGATCCTCGAAGGAAGCGCGCACGCGGATCCAAAAAATCTTTGGGGCGAAATAACGCTGGAGCCCATGACGGTGCCGGCGGAAGGCGAAAACGCGCGTCATTTTCTGATCTATGCGGGGCCCCAGCGCTATGAAGAGCTCAAGAGCTTTGGTTTTGGATTTCAGGAAGTTCTGTCGCGCGGTTTTTTCGGGCTCTTCAAAACCTGGATCCTCATGACCCTGAAATTCTTGGACCAGTACACGCACAATTATGGATGGGCGCTTGTGATCCTTACGCTTCTCATCAAGCTGATCTTCGCGCCGCTGACGCACATCAGCTATGCGAACATGAAAAAGATGCAGGTTTTGTCGCCCAAGATGAAAGCGATCCAGGAACACCACAAAAAAGATCCCGCGAAATCCCAGAAAGCGCTTATGGAGCTTTATCGGCGCAACAAAGTGAATCCCATGATGGGATGTCTTCCCATGCTGATCCAGATCCCGGTCTTTATCGCGATGTTCCGTCTTTTGCCTGAGGCGATCGAATTGCATGGCGCGCCTTTTATCGGCTGGATCAACGACCTTTCCGCGCCGGACCATTTTCTGGCGCTTCCCTTCACGGTTCCCTTTCTCGGGTGGAATTCGCTGAACATTCTCCCGATCCTGATGGCGGCATCCCAGGTCTGGTACCAGAAGCTTATGCCGGCACAACCCGGGTCCAGTCCCGAACAGCAGACCCTGATGAATCTCATGCCGATCTTTTTCGGGGTCATGTGTTACAACATGCCCTCAGGGCTCACGCTTTACTGGACCTTGCAGAATGCCTTTTCGATCGTTCAACAGACCTTTATCAACCGCATCGTTATCGTTCTGCACCACGAAGACCAATAAATAACTCGGGGAACGGCAAACGGGACGCGTTCCTCGTTCTGCATTTCCCGGGGGAAAATGACTTCCACGCAAAAATACGCCGCTATTATTGTAGGCGCCGGCCACGCCGGCGTTGAAGCCTCCCTCGCCATCGCGCGTTGTGGCTTTCCCGTTCTCGTGATGACCATGGATACGGACGCCATCGCGCGCATGTCTTGTAATCCGGCGATCGGCGGTCTGGCCAAAGGCCACATGGTCCGCGAGATCGATGCGCTTGGCGGCGAGATGGGTCTTGCCGCGGACGCTACCGGCATTCAATTCCGCATGCTCAACCGGTCCAAAGGGCCGGCCGTGTGGGCGCCGCGCGCGCAAGCGGATAAAAAACAATATGAGCTTTACATGAAGCGGGCGCTCGCGGCCGAGAAAAATATCACGTTGCGGCAGGGACAGGTCACAGAGCTTCTTGTGAAAGAAGGCGTCTGTTATGGCGTTCGCACCGAGGAAGGCGAAACTTTTTTAGGCGAGCATGTGATCCTCACCACGGGAACTTTTTTGCAGGGGTTGATTCATGTGGGAGAAGAACATTTTCCGGGAGGTCGTCGCGATGAGCCGCCCGCGATCGGTCTTTCGGAGTCGCTTCGCGGGCACGGGGTCGAACTGGTCCGTTTCAAAACAGGCACGCCCCCGCGTCTTCATCAAAAAAGCATTCGCTGGGAGATCCTGGAAGAACAAAAAGGCGACGACCCGCCGCGGCCTTTTTCTTACCGCACAAAAAATTTCAAGGTCGATCAGCTCTCCTGCTATTTAACGCATACGAACGACAAAGTTCATGAGATCATCCGGAAGAATTTGAATAGCTCGCCGCTTTACGCCGGCAGAATCGTCGGGATCGGGCCGAGGTATTGCCCTTCGGTTGAAGACAAGGTCGTGAAATTTCCGGACAAAACAAGCCATCAGATCTATCTCGAACCCGAAGGGCGCGACACGCCGGAGGTTTATATGAACGGGTTTTCGACCTCCCTCCCCCAAAAGGTCCAGGAGACCGCGGTACGTAAGATTCGGGGGCTTGAAAACACCGAAATTCTAAAATACGGCTATGCGATCGAATATGACGCCGCGCCGCCAACCCAGCTCAAGCATTCCCTTGAAACAAAAAAGATACGGAATCTGTTTTTGGCGGGCCAAATCAATTGCACTTCCGGGTATGAAGAGGCCGCAGCCCAAGGATTGATGGCGGGGCTTAATGTGATCCGGAAGCTTTGCGGCGCAAGCGAATTCGTTCTCGACCGGACGGAGGCCTACATCGCGGTGATGATCGACGATCTTGTAACCTGCGGGACAAACGAACCTTACAGAATGTTCACCTCGCGCGCAGAATTCCGTCTTTTGCTTCGTCAGGATAATGCGGACGAACGGCTTATGTTTTATGGACAACAATTCAATCTTATTTCCGAAAAAACTTTCGCAGAGTTCAATGAACGGATGGATCGAATGCGGCAGGATATACAAGAACTTAAAACAAAAAAAATAAAAAATGATACACTTTACCAATATTTAAAACGTCCTGAAGTAAGCTATAACCAAATGATATTAAATAAGTTGCACTTCCGAAGTCTTTCAGATGATGAGATCCACCGCGTTGAAAGCGAGATAAAGTACGAAGGCTACATTGCCCGGCAGAGAGAAGAAGTTAAAAAATATTCGAAACTCGAAAAAAGAAAAATCCCTGCAAACCTGAGCTATGAAGAGATCCCGGGGATCGGCCGCGAGGCAAAAGAGAAGCTGAAAAAGATCCGGCCTGATTCCATCGGCCATGCCGCGCGCATTCCCGGCATTTCATCTTGCGACCTGTCCCTCCTCGCCGTCTTTATCGAAAAAAAAGCGAAAGAAATCACGAAGCCATAAAAGCTCCATCAAGAGCAGACCCACGCACCGTTTGTTTTTGGGCCCTGTTTTAAATTTTTTTTACAGCGAAGAAGACCTCTCTTTTTCTATGCAGCAGTTATCAGATAATCCTTAACGCGTTTGGAAGATACTACGCGATCTAATGCAATGAGCGTCCCATGTCATTCTTAGTAATGGATAACACACTGGAAGCAAAAGGGTTAAATGAATAAATTTGTTTCCCTTCATGGATATGTTTCACATGAAACATGATGGTTTATTCGGATGCAATGTCAGAATAAAAATCGCACAATTTTTTTAGAAGACTCTCATAGAAGAACTCGTCTCTTGGATTTTCCATAAAACGCTTTCGTTCTTTTTAACCGTCGAACATGTATTTGGCCTCTAACGTCCGCATGGTGTTTATTGTGAAGTCTTCCGAATGAAATTTGCTTGCTATGCGATAAATAATGTGTAAAGTATCAATCGAGTTGGACGATATCATTCTAGGAATCGAACGTTCCACGTGAAACATTCGGAGGCTACATGGGGCAGATATTCTCATTCTTTAACCAAAAAGGCGGAGTTGGGAAAACAACATCCGTAGTTAATATAGCAACGGTTGTAGCAGGACTCGGGAAAAAAGTTTTGTTAATTGATCTTGATTCTCAAGGCAATGCTACAAGCGGACTTGGGATAGAGAAAGACGAAAATGAATCCACAGCTTATCAACTTCTTGTTGAAAACTCAGAACCATGTTCCAGCATTAAAAAAACACTCATAGAAAATCTATGGATTATTCCATCAAACGCTCATCTTGCCGGAGCCGAGATGCATCTCATCAACCAGGAGAAAAGAGAATTTGTTCTTCGAGAACAGCTAAAAAGAATATCGAATGACTATGACTTCATACTAATCGATTGTCCTCCTTCGCTTAGTCTTATAAGTATAAACTCTTTGACATCAAGTAATTATATCATTATACCGCTTCAATGCGAATACTATGCATTAGAAGGCCTTGGACAGCTTCTCAACACCTATCAGCTTGTCAAAAAGAATTTGAGCGCTCAACTTGAGCTTGGCGGGGTGATCCTGACGATGGCAGACGTCCGGACGAATCTGACCCAACAAGTGATCCAGGAGGTCCGGAATTATTTCAAGGATAAAGTCTTTCAAAACGTGATTCCGAGGTCCGTGAAACTTTCCGAGGCCCCAAGTTTTGGGAAGCCCGCGGTTCTCTATGATCCTCACAATCGCGGGTCACAAGCTTATGTAGCGCTTGGGAGAGAATTTTTGACGCGATTCGGCTCTGACGAAGACCGGAAAAATCTTTCCAAGAGCAAACCAGACGAAGT
>JAHFHJ010000003.1:13949-25744 GCA_023246985.1 Candidatus Omnitrophota bacterium
GAGCCGCGTTCTGCATCAAAACGAATCAATAACAAATGACATTTCAATAAACCACGGAAGCATCGCGACGCTTCCTGTCTCTAACGGGGGAACTCATGAAAAAAGCACTCGGTAAAGGATTAAGCGCCTTAATTCCTGACAGCTACAAAGACCCAATGACTGCGACGATCCCTCGGGAAATTCCTACGGCAGCGACCACGCTCACTACGGAGCCGGAAAGCGTCGTTCAGGCCACAGCGGTCTTTTCGAAGGCCTCGGCATTTCAAATGATCCCGATATCCCGTATCGAGGCGAACGCGGATCAGCCCCGCAAAACATTCAATACGGAGGCCATCCAAGAGCTCGCCAATTCGATTCAGGAAAAAGGCGTCATGCAGCCGATCATCGTAAAGAGAAAAGGGGAAGGAAATTATGAGCTGATCTGCGGCGAACGGAGGCTTCGTGCGGCAGCACTCTGCGGATTGACCGAAGTGCCCGCTATTATTAAAGATATCGCAGCTGAGGATTTTCTGGAGTGGGCGCTGATCGAGAACATTCAGCGCGAAGATTTGAATCCCATCGAAGAGGCCGAGGCCTACCAGCGTCTTGTGGAAGAACGCGGGATCTCCCAAGAGGAAGTCGCAAAAAGGGTGGGGAAGAATCGCGTCACGGTCACCAACACGCTGAGGCTTTTGCGTCTCCCCCAGGAGGTAAGGCAATATCTGGCTGACGGAAGGCTTTCGGCGGGACACGCGCGAGCGTTACTGGGACTTTTAACCCCGGAACACCAGCGGCATATGGCCAAACGAATCGTCGAAGAAAATCTTTCCGTGCGTCAGGTCGAAGCGATCGTGAATCGCAGCAACGCGCATAAGCGAAAAGCAAAGACCGCGCGACATCTCAGCGCCGAGGTCGTGGATCTCGAAACGCGCCTGACGCATTTCCTTGGGACCCAGGCGAAGATCTACCCGCGAAAAAATCAAAAAGAAGGCCGTGTCGAAATCCAGTATTTTTCCCTAGAAGACCTCGACCGCGTTCTTCAAAAGATCGGCCTGCCGCGCGGTTGATGCCCGCGGGTCTTTTTTTTCACGGAGAAACGAAAAGGGTCTTTACAGAGAGCCCGCCTACCATGCTATAATTCCCGAGCTTTTATCGCTTTCGTGTTTTTTTTCTATTATCAAAGAAAATATTCCTCGCAAAGCCGGCAGCGCCTTTCAAACGAAGGGAATTCCGCATGGCAAAAGGATTTTTCAGAATGAAGGGTTTTTCCATTCTTTTAACAATCTTTGTTTTGGCGGGTTGCGGCCCTTCGGTGGAGCCGGGAGCCCAAGGCATTAAGGAAGTCAAAGTCAGTTTCTGGGGAACGCCCGAAGAGATTAGCATTATTACCGAGGCGCTCGCGCCGTGGCAGAAACAGCACCCCGGGATCAAGATTGTATTTGAGCACACACCCTACACCGGGTATATCAGCAAGGTTCTGACAAGAATTGCCGGCGGCGCGGCTCCGGACATCATCGCCACCGAAGTTGATTATTTCGTGACCTTCGCCACCAAAGGCGTTCTCGAAGACCTGACGCCTTACGCGAAAGCCGATTCCCCGGAATTTGATACAAGCGATTTCTTTCCGCAAATCCTCGACCGTTTTACGTATCAGGGAAAGCTTTTAGCCGTTCCAAGAGATATCGCGCCGTTCGCGTGCGTTTTTTATAACAAAAAAGTTTTTGACCAGGCCCATCTCCCATATCCTACCGACGATTGGAATTGGAGCGACCTGTTGCGTCTCGCGCGGGAACTCACCCAGAAAGACGGCTCCGGCCGTATTTCGCGGTATGGATTTTATAGCTGGGCCTGGCAGGATTTCGTTTATGGGAACGGCGGCGGCTTGGTGGACAATGTAAAAAATCCCGCCAAGACCCGTTTGGATGATGATCGTTCCGTCATGGGGCTCCAGTTTTATGCGGATCTCAGCGCGCTCTATGAAGCGATGCCGACGCCCACCGCTTTTACGAATTTCGGGATGGGCGCGGACCGGATGTTCGCCAACGGCCGCATCGCGATGTTTCTTTCCGGCATTTGGGAAACGCCGCAATTCCGCAACTATGATTTTGAATGGGATGTGGCCATGTTCCCCAAGAACGATAAAGGCGTTCGCGCATTCGGGGCGGGAGGAACGGGATACGCGATTCTCAAATCTTCTAAGCGCAAAAAAGCGGCTTGGGAAGTGATCAAGGCCTTGACCGGACCGGAAGGGCAGCGCCGGTTCGCCCAGCGCGGTCTCGCGCAACCCGCGCGCATTTCGGTGGCGGAGAGCGATGCTTTTGCGGGGGATCCGTCCGCTCCCCAAAACAAAAAAATGCTCAACGAAGCGGTTCAATACGCGGTCTTCAGCCCCTTTCATCCGAAATGGCGCGAGATCGAAGAAAAACATATCCGCCCGAAGCTGGACCTCGTTTTTAACGGGAAAAAAACCGCTGCCGAAGCCGCTCAAGAGCTGGCCCCCGAAGTCAACGCCCAGTTGCGACAACCCGAATAAGCGCCGCATTCCAAAATTGAAGAAGCCAAGGAGTCTTGCCATCGTGCCTAGAAAGTCGAAAGAAAGAAAAAAAGAAGAAGCGAGACTTTTGATCAAAGAGGATCACGCGGAAAAGAAATTCGCTTCCCAATACGGATATTTCACGGCCGACGGACGCGAATATGTCATCACGCGTCCGGACACGCCGCGCCCCTGGGTGAATGTGATCTCGAACGGGGATTATGGCACGATCGAAACACAGACCGGATCGGGGTTTTCCTGGCGCGACAATTCGAATCTGTCGCGGATCACGCGCTGGGACCAGGACCTTATCCGCGATAATTGGGGGAAATATATTTATGTGCGCGATCGGGATAACGGGGACTATTGGTCCGGGACCTGGAAGCCGTGCATGCCGAAGTACGATTTTTTTGAAGCGCGGCACGGTCAGGGATATTCGGTCCTGACCAGCAAGTTCAACGGGATCCGGTTCGAGAAAACGATCTTTGTGGACGTGGAAGATCCGGTGGAGGTCTGGAAGGTCGTTCTTACCAACTGCTCCGGGAAAAAACGGCGGCTAAGTCTTTTTACCTATTTTGACTGGTGCCTCGGCAACTGGTCGGACACGCACCGGGAATTTCATAAAACTTTCATTGAAACGCGGATCGATAAAAAATACGGCTGTGTCCACGGCGTCAAACGCGCGCCGCTCGTGCCCGGGTTCATCTCGACCGGCATGACCGAAAAACCGTTGCAGGGATTTCACGGCGCGAGCCCAAAGCCCGTGGCGTATGACGGCGATAAAGAAGCTTTCCTCGGCCGTTATGGCGAGATCCACGCGCCGGCGGCGGTCGTAGAAGGAAAGTGCCGCAACTCGGAAGGAAAGTGGGGCGATGCCGCGGCAAGCCTTCAGGTCGATGTGGAACTGGGGCCCCAGGAAACGAAGACCGTGATCTTTACGCTGGGTTCCACGCGCACTCGCGAAGACGCCGAGAGAATCCTCCAGAAATATTCTAATCCCCGGGCCGCGCATCAGGAGCTTCAGAGGGTCAAGGCGCTCTGGGATTCTTTTGTTCATGCTTCGGAGGTCGAGACGCCGGACGAGGCCCTCAATTTTATGACGAACACTTGGATGAAATATCAGGCCATCTCCGCGCGCCTCTGGGCCAAATGCGCCTACTATCAATCGAGCGGCGGCTACGGATTCCGCGATCAGCTTCAGGATTGCCAGATCTTTTTCGCGACGCGTCCGGAGCTTGCGAAAAAACAGATCCTGCTTCACGCCGAACAGCAGTTTCCTGACGGGACCGTGTACCACTGGTGGCATCACGGGACAAACATCGGCGCGATCACGCGTTGTTCCGACGACTTGCTCTGGCTCGACTTCATCACGCTCAACTATCTTGATGAGACGGCGGACGAATCAATCCTGGACGCCCCTGTCAAATTTCTGCCGGATCCGAAGACTCAAGAGGTCTTCTCGGGGACACTTTACGACCATTTGCTCCGGGCGATTGACAAAACGCTTACGAGATTTTCTCCGCGCGGGCTGCCGCTTATCGGGGAATGCGACTGGAACGACGGGTTGAGTCATGTCGGCGTGAAGGGGAAAGGCGAATCCATATGGCTGGGGCAGTTCCTGTACGGCATTTTGAACCGCATCGCGCCGGTCATGAAAAAACGCGGCGATAAAGTAAAAGCCGAAGCCTATCTCCAACGCGCCGAAGCGATGAAAAAAGTTTTGAACCAAGACGGGTGGGATGGGGAATGGTATCTCGGAGCGACGCGCGATGACGGACGCCCGCTGGGCAGCAAAAAGTGCGAGACCGGAAAGATCTTTCTTAATTGCCAAACGTGGGCGGTCATTACGGGCGTGGCCGACGCAAAGCGCGCCAGGATTGCCATGGATTCGGCGGCGAAATGGCTCTATCAACAATACGGGCCGCTTCTTTTGACGCCGGGTTACAACGAGACCGACGCAACGATCGGCTACATTACGCGTTATGCCCCTTCGGTTCGCGAAAACGGCGGGCTTTACACGCACGCCGGCACCTGGGCGGTTCAAGCCGAGGCGATGATGCGTGACGGGGAAAAGGCGTATCAAGTCTACAAAAGTTTCAATCCGGTGCTTCGCGGCTTGAAACCGGATATTTATTATAGCGAGCCCTATGTGACAGCGGGGAATGTCGATGGGCCGGATTCTCCCCACAACGGGCGGGGCGGATGGACCTGGTATACGGGCTCGGCGGCATGGTACATGGTCGTCGCGATGAACTGGCTTTTAGGCATTCGCCCGACCGCGGAAGGCCTCATCGTTGATCCCGTGATCCCGAAGCAATGGCCAGGTTTTAAAATGAAGCGCCTTTTCCGAGGGGCCACCTACCTGATCGATGTTAAAAATCCAGGCCCGATCGGCCAAGGAGTCAAGGATCTTGTGGTGGATGGAAAAAAACAGAAAGAAAATCTTATCCCGGATCTTCGGGACGGCAGGACGCACCGGGTCGAAGTGACGCTCGGGTGAGCGATCAAGCCATGAGATCGCAAAAAAAGCGTTCTTTAGATTTGAGCGAGTGCTTGAAGAGCGTTTTTCTTTTTTTGATGAGCGCCGCTTTTCTCGTCGCGATCGTTCCTTCCGGCGACGCGGCCACGAAGGCTCCCCCCCGGAAATCTTTAGAGCATTATGTCCAACAGATCGGTCCCGCGGGCGGAGAGGCGCCGCTGGATATCGGAAAAGTCTACAACAGTGTCCCCCCCGACAAACCCCTCCGGACCGCGACACAATTCAAGGTTGTGGACGACTTCAACGGCGGGGAGCTCAAGAATAGTCTTGGCGGGGCCTGGATCGTGGAGAAGGAGCAGGAAAAAAAGGTCCGGCTGGATTTGAAAAAAGAAGATGCTCGCGGAGCTCAATCCGGATCTTCCTTATGGGCGCGAATCAATCTCAAGAAAAAAGACAAGACGACCTTCAGGACCTTGCTGGAACGGCTCGATATGAGCGCCGCGCATTATCTCGTGCTTAAATGCAAAACACAGGCCGCGGCGCCGTTCAGAGGACGTATTCGGGTCGCCCTAAGCGATTGGGCGGGGAAGACGGTGGAAAAGGACATCACGGAGGCCTGTCTTGAGACGGAAAATTGGAATGACGTGGTTCTGCCGATGGCCGCTTTTATGGGCGTCGATCTTGACCAGCTCGGCTATCTTTCTTTCAGCGTATTTGCGCGGGACCATAACCTGGCGGGAAAGTTGGGCCTGGATGAGATCGCTTTTGGGGGGCAGTCCGAAGTCGGTTTTGAAAGCAACGAGGACAATTTTGTAGGCTTTCCGCAAGCCGTGCTGAATGAGCCGCGGCGTAAAGAGCTCCTGGCGACCCGCGATGATAAAGAACTTCTTCTCAAAATCGCTCAAGACACCTGGCGGTATTTCGAAAACGCTACCGACAAAAGAAACCATCTGATCTCGGACCATTTCAAGGTGGGCGATTTTCCTCTGGCGGGCGCCTATACCTCCCCCACCGATATTGCCCTAGACCTTATGGGGACGGTGGCCGCGCGCGATCTGGGGATCATTACTCCGGGCCAAGCGGCCCGGCGCGTTCAGGCCGTTTTGAAGACGCTTAAAAAACTAAAGACATGGAAAGGTTTTTTCTTCAATTTTTATGAGACGACCCGGTTAGGCGTGGCTCGCCCATTCATCTCAAGCGTCGATAACGGCTGGCTTGCCGTTTCCCTGGTCGTCGCGCGGCAGGCCTTTCCTGGCGAGATTGCGGCGGAAGCCTCCGCCATTCTCGACGGGTTCCATTTTCAGGAATTTCTCGATCCCGACGTCCATCAACTCAGGGTCGGTTTTGACGTGGAACAGCAGCGGCCCACGCCTTATCATTATGGGATGCTTGTGACAGAGGCGCGCGTGGCGAGCCTCTACGGGATCGGCAAAGGAGATCTCCCCCGGGAGCATTGGTGGTATCTTTATCGCACGGCGCCGGAGGACTGGGAGTGGCAGACGCAAAAGCCGCAGGGGAAAAGGGTCGCACGAGACAAGGTCGGCTATTTTCAAGGTTATTATAAGGATGGAAAACAAAAATTCGTACCCAGCTGGGGCGGCTCGCTTTTTGAATTTCTGATGCCGACCCTGGTCATTAGCGAACAAAAATATGCGAAAAAAAATCTCGGAATAAACGACCGGATCGCGGTGGAACTCCAGCGGGATTACGCGTTGAAGGAGAAAAAATATCCCGTCTGGGGGATTTCGCCGACCGCGACTTCGGATGGAAGGCGATGGCAATACGGAGAGTATGGGGTCAAAAGACTCGGCGTTAAAGGATATCCGGACAGGGGCGTGATCACTCCCCACGCGAGTTTTCTGGCTCTGGACGCTCTTCCAAAAGACGCGATCAAAAACATTCGAAAACTTCTCGAGTTCGAGCTTTACGGAGAGTACGGCTTTTATGACGCCATCTCTTTTCCGAGCAAGAGAATCAACACCCAGTATTTGGCTCTGGACCAGGGCATGGTGCTTATCCCGATCGCAAATTATTTGAAAAAGGGAGTGATCCAAGGCTATTTCCACGCGGATCCGGTTGGAAAGAAAACCGGGAAATTGCTTGAACAGGAGGATTTTTTTAAGGATTAAGAGTTCTAACCCCTTGTTCCAAAATGGCTTAAGATTTCCGTAAAACGAAATTCAATTAACGCTTTGACAAAACATATCGTAGCGTTAAAATGAGCGGCACATGAGACGCTTATATAGCGTTCAAAGAATGGGTTACGGAAAACGCAATTTTTGAAAGGAGTTTCAAGATTATGATCATCAAGCAAATGCTTAAAGACAGGACCTTGACCGATAAAGAGAGAAAAAATCTCGCCATTCTCGAGGTGGTTCGCAAAAACGGACCGATTTCCCGCACCGATATTTCCAAACTTACGGAACTAAACATCGTCACGGTTTCCAATTACGTCAGTCACTACATTAAAAAAGGTCTTGTCGTCGAAGGGGAAATGGACGAATCCACCGGAGGACGCAAGCCCGTGCTCGTGGAGCTCAACCCCAAGGCGGGCTACATTGTCGGCGTCGGATTGAACATGATGAGCATGGTCGCCGTGCTGGTGGACCTCGAGATCAACGTGATCAGCGAAATCAAGCGCGAACGAGCTCCGGAGAATTCCGAAAAGGTCATTTTCCAGATGGTGGACCTCGCGGCCGAAATCATCGAGAAAGCGGAAATCGATAAAACCAAGATCGTCGGACTAGGGGTCGGCATTCCCGGCATCATTGACGAGCGCGGGCGCACGATTCGCTGGCCGCAAAGCCTCGGGGACAAGGATATTTCGGTCTGTTCGTCCATTAAGGATACCTTCGAAAAGCGGCTCAATATTCCCACGATCGTGGAGAACGACGCGAACGCGGCGGTGCTCGGCGAAAAGTGGCTGGGGCTTGACCGTGACGTGCGGAACATGGTTTATATGTTCTCGGGCGTTGGCTGCGGCATTTTGCTCAACGAGGAAATCTATCGCGGGGCGAATGGCGCCGCGGGAGAGCTCGGAATCACGAGCGCGCACGCGACCAAAGAGTATTCTTTCAAGATCGCGACCCAACTCGGCCGCTGGGAAATGGATATCGGCATGGTGCGGCACGCGCGCGAGAGGATTGAAAAAGGCGAACCCTCGATCCTCAAGGATCTCGTGAAGGGGGATCTTTCGAAGCTGACCTTCAAGGAGATCGTGAAAGCCGTCCTGGAAAAAGACGGCGTTGCGCTCAAGGTGGCGGATCAGGCCGGCCAGGACCTCGGCAAGAAGATCGCGTTTATCGTGAATCTTCTGAACCCCGAAGTGGTCGTGATCGGGGGAGGCATCGAGGATTGCGGCGCGCCGCTTCTTGACGCGATCAAGAATGCGGTCAAGGAATGGTCCGTGGAAGAAGCCGCGACACAGGTGAAGATCATTCCGTCCGCGTTCGGCGAGAATGCCGTGGCTCTGGGCGTGGTCGGTATTGTGGCGCGCGAGATCTTCGCGCAGGCTTAGTCTCGCTGCATGCTCAGCGCCGGATATGAAAGCGTTCATTCAAAAGCTCAAGTCCCGGGTTCTCGCGGGCGGCGCAATCACCTTTGAAGAGGCGCTTCGCCTGGCTTCGATCGAAGACGCTCCCGCCCGTGAGAGTCTCTTAATCGCCGCTCACGAGATCACGGCCCGGTTTTGCCCCGCCGCGCCGGATCTTTGTTCCCTGGTAAACGCCAAAAGCTATCTTTGCTCCGAAGATTGCGGTTTTTGTTCCCAATCCTCTCACTATAAGACCGGCGTGAAGCGCTACCCGCTCATGAAACCGGAAGAGGTTTTGGCGGAAGCCCAAAAATGTGAAGCGAACGGCGTTCAAAGTTTTTGTATCGTGACCAGCGGCGAAACCCTGAACGATGCGGAATTCGAGCAGGTGCTTGCGGCCTTCCGGCTTTTGAGCGAGCAAACGCGGCTTCGCCTTGACGGGTCGCTGGGGAATCTGACGGCGGAGCAAATCGCAAAGCTCCGGGAAGCGGGGATGCGGCGCTTCAATCACAACCTCCAATGTTCGCGGGAATTCTATCCCGAGATCGTTTCCACGCATTCGTATGACGCGCGAATGGAAACGCTGAAATTCCTGGATGAAAATGGCGTCGAGGTGTGTTCCGGCGGCGTCTTCGGCATGGGCGAGACGCGTGAAGACCGGATCAAGCTCGCGTTCGAGCTCAAACCTTATGACCCGCGTTGTCTTCCCGTCAATATCCTGAATCCGCGTCCGGGAACGCCGCTCGAGAACCGAGAAGCTCTCGATCCCGCGGAAGTCGTGAAGACTGTCGCGATCTACCGCTTGATTCATCCCAAAGCCCATATCAAGCTCGCCGGCGGCCGGGAGCCGAATCTCGGCGTTTATTTCCAGGAGCAGGCCCTTCGCGGAGGGGCGAATGGATTTGTGGTAGGAGGCTACCTTACCACGGCGGGAAATCCGGTCGAAGAAGACTTCGCGATGCTCGCGCGAGCGGGTTTTGAACGGTTGCATCGCGATTGTCGCCCAAAGTGACAGTCACTCACCCAGGGTTTGGGAAGCTTGGCAGGCATGGAACTCCTCCTTCAAGATAAAACCCTTCTTATGACGGGCGGGACAAGCCGGCTTGGGCAGGCATTGGTTCGCAAAGCCGCCCGAGAAGGCGCGCGCGTTTTTTTTACTTTTTTCAAATCTTTCCGAGCCGCCCAAGAGCTTGAAGAAACTGGAGCTCAAGGGTTTTCCCTGGACCTTGCGAATGTTCCGGCCGTCGACCGCTTTGCGGCGCTGTTCAAAGAAAAGACCAAAGGGCTTGATATTCTGATCCACAACGCCGCCGCGACCGCGGACGCGCCGATTCACAAAATGTCCGAAGCCCAGTGGGACGCGGTGATGCGCGTTAATCTCAAAGCGCCTTTTTATCTTACTCAAAAGCTCCTGCCGCTTCTCTTGAGGAGAACGCCGAGCAAGGTCTTTACCCTTGTAAGCCGCGCGGGGATCCACGGACTTGCGGGCGCTTCCAATTACGCGGCCTCCAAAGGCGGGCTGATCGCGATGACCCAGGCGCTTGCCCGGGAACTTGGCCGCGAGAAAGTCCTGGTGAATGCCGTGAATCCCGGCTTTATGCGGTCTTCCATGACCGCGCATGTTCCCGACGAAGTCCTTCAAAAGAATCTTCAGGAAAGCCCGCTCCAAACCTTTTCCGATCCCGAGGAAGTCGCCGATTTTCTTATTTATCTTTCCTCCGACCGGATGCGGCAGGTCACCGGCCAAGTCTTTCATTTTGAATCCCGGTCGTTCTAAGGTAGAATTCCTTCCTGGCTTGCCATCGCGAGGCCGCCAAAGACGAGTCGCGGCGTCCTGGTTTTCAGCAGATTTTTTTATTAAAAACGAGGACAGCCCAAACTTTTCATTTCTTTTCCAAAAGAGTAGTTTGGGCAGCCCCATCCCGCCAAAAGCGGGATGATAAGGATGGGGACAGCCACAATTTCCTATTTAATTTTTTACGATGAAAATCACGGGCGATTTCAAAACCAAGATAGCTTCCCCCATCTGCTTCGCTTGGCGAAGCAAAACGGCAGGGGTCGCCATGACGCCTTTGGGGAGATGAAAAAAACATGAGACGACGCGTGGTAGTCACGGGGATGGGGGTTCTTTCTCCGATCGGGAACACGCTCGCGGAGTTCCGTGAAAATCTTAAAAAAGGCGTTTCCGGAAAAGATCCCGCGGAGTATTCCGCCGTGATCGGTTCCCGCGTCTATCCCTTCCCCCCGGTCTTTCCGCTTCGGGGATTCGATCCCAAACCCTACGGAACGCATTTGCTCGATCCCTTTATTCAGTACGCGGTCGCCGCCGCGGAGCAAGCCGTCGCCGACGCCCGGTTCGACCTAACGGCCGTCGATCCTTATACGGTCGCCCTTTCGGTCAGTTCAAGCAAGGGCGGCGTTCACAGTTTCGATCGTTTCAAAGACAGACTTTTGCGAAACCCCAGCGCGATCCTCGGCGCTAGAATGTACACAAGCGCGGTCCCAAACTTCGCGGACCAGTGGATCGCCCGGCGCATGAGGATCCGGGGTCCGGCCAAATGCTATGTGGCCGCGTGCGCGACGGGGACGGTGGCGATCGCGCAGGGTTTTCGCATGGTCTCCGAGGGCCAGGCGGAATACTGTCTTGCCGGAGCGACCGACGCTTCGATCACGCCGCTGATGCTCGGGGGTTATCAAAACATGAAAGCGCTCGCGCAAAAAGAGATCCGGCCGTTCGACAAACACCGCGACGGATTTCTCGTGGGGGAAGGCGCGGGCGTGGTTTTTCTTGAAACGATGGAAAGCGCGAAGGCGCGCGGCGCCCGCATTTACGGCGAGATTGTCGAAGCCGCCTATGGCCAGGACAGCAAGCGGCCGATTCATTTTGATTTCGAAGAACACGCGTTGTCTTATACGCTAAGCCTGCTTTTAAAAAGAGCGGGGATCGCGCCCCGGGATATCGACGCCATCAATCTTCACGGCACGGGCACGCGGCACGGCGATCTCTATGAAACCCTTGAGCTGAAAGAGGCGCTGGGGGACGAGGCTTACAAGATTCCGATGAGTTCGACCAAGGGCGCGACCGGGCATATGCTCGGCGCGACGGGCGCGATCGAGATCATCGCGACGCTCCTTGGCATCCACGAAGGATTTATTCCTCCGACCGTGGGTCTTGAGACAAAAGATCCGGCATGCGATCTGGACTACACGCCCGGCAAGATGCGGCTCCACGCGATCACGAACGCGGTCAAGGTCTCCATGGGTTTTGGCGG
>JAHFHJ010000003.1:25844-33418 GCA_023246985.1 Candidatus Omnitrophota bacterium
GGCGCAAGGCTCTCCCAGGCGGAACTGCGCGTTTTCCCTCACAAGAATTATAGAAAATGCGAAGAGCTTTTACGGCAAAGCGCGGCAACCCGCCGAAAGATCCTTGTCACAGAGACGATTTTCAGCATGGACGGAGACTTAGCGGACCTGAAGGAGCTCGTCCGCCTCAAGGAAAAATACGGGGCCCTGCTTGCCGTCGATGACGCGCACGGCACCGGAGTTTTGGGGCCGCGCGGCCGCGGCGCCGCGGAAACGGGGAAACTGGCGGGGAAGATCGACGTCATCATGGGGACGCTTTCAAAGGCGGCCGGCGGACTCGGCGGATTTGCCGCGGCGGATAAAGTTTTAATCGAGCATCTTGTCAATTTCGCGCGGCCCTTCATTTTTGCGACCGCGCTTCCGCCCGTTCTTTGCGAGGCCGCCCGTGAAGCGCTTTGCGTGATCGAGGACGAACCGATTCTCAGGAAAAAGCTCCGGGCGAATATCCGCAAGGTTTACGAAGGCCTCACGCGGCTTGGTTTTCCCCTCGCGAATCCCGAGTCCGCGATTCTGCCCGTGATCCTCGGAGACGAGAAGAAAGCGCTCGAAGCTTTCGAAGCATTGCTCCGGCGGGGAATCTTCATTCCGGCGGTCCGTTATCCGACGGTTCCGAAAGGCAAGGCGCGCTTGCGAGTCACCGTCTCCGCCGCGCATACTCCGCGCGACATCGAAAAACTCATAGCGGCGTTCCGATATCTAAAAAAGTTCGGGATCTAATCCATGCAAAAGAATCAACTCATGGCTAAAGACAGGAAATACGTTTGGCATCCCTTTACTCAGATGAAGGATTGGCAGACGGAGGAATTTCCGGTCATTGAAAAAGGGGAGGGGTGTTACTTGATCGACGCCGAGGGACGGCGCTATCTCGACGGCGTGTCGTCGCTTTGGTGCAATGTGCACGGCCACCGGGTGAAGGAGATTGATCAAGCCGTCAGGAAACAGCTCGGGAAGATCGCGCACTGCACTTTTCTCGGCCTGACTCATCCCGCGGCGATCGAACTCGCGGAGAAACTCATCGCGATCGCTCCGAAAGGATTGACCCGCGTTTTTTATTCCGATTCCGGGTCCGAGGCCGTGGAGATCGCGCTTAAAATGGCTTATCAATACTGGCGGCAGCGCGGGAACGCCCCCAAGAAAAAATTCGTCAAACTCGCGAACGCCTATCACGGCGACACGATCGGCGCCGTGAGTCTCGGCGGGATCGGGCTTTTTCATCAAATCTACAAGCCGCTCCTTTTCGAGACGCTGGAAATCCCGTCGCCTTACCGCTATCGTTGGCCGACGGGAAGCGATCCCGCTCAAGTCAAAGCCGAATCGCTCGAGGCGATGGAAAAAGTCCTGCGCGAAAATCACGAAGAGATCGCGGCGCTCGTGATGGAACCCTTGATGCAGGGCGCGGCGGGAATGATCGATCAACCGCGGGGTTATATTTCCCGTGCCAGGGAGTTGACGCGAAAGTATAATACGCTCCTGATCTTTGACGAGGTCGCGACGGGTTTCGGCCGTACCGGGGCAATGTTCGCCGCGGAGCACGAACGCGTGACGCCGGATATCCTGGCGGCGGCCAAGGGACTGACGGGCGGGTACCTGCCGCTTGCAGCGACCTTGGCCACGGAGGAGATTTACGAGGCGTTCCTCGGGGAATACGAGGATTTCAGGACCTTCTTCCACGGACATACTTATGCCGCGAACCCGCTGGCGTGCGCCGCGGCGATCGCGAATCTCAAGCTTTTTGAAAAACAAAAAACGCTGGAACAATTACAGCCGAAGATCCGCCTGCTGCGAAAGCGGCTGAAGGATTTTTATCGGCTTCCCCTTGTCGGCGATATCCGGCAAGTCGGCGCCATGGTCGGGATCGAATTGGTTCGCGACAAAAAGACGAAGGAAGCGTTTGAGCCGAAAGAAAAAATCGGCGTTCGGGTGATCGAACGCGCCCGTCAAAAAGGCGCGATCCTCCGGCCGCTCGGCCCCGTGGTCGTGCTCATGCCGCCTCTGGCGATGACGGAGCGGCAGCTTCACAAGCTTCTTGACATTACTTACGAATCGATAGAAGAGGCGGCGCAATGAAACTCAATGGCGCAACGCGCAACGCGCGACGCGCAACGAGGAAACTTTTCCGTCGCGCTTTGCGCGCTGCGCGTTGAGGGGGACTTTTATGACGGTCGGTATTTTCATCACGGGAACGGACACGAACGTGGGGAAGACCGTGGTTTCCGCGGGCCTCGCCCTCGTGCTTCGGGACCGCGGGGTCAGGGTGGGCGTCATGAAACCCGTGGCGACCGGCTGTTACGGCCGCGACGAACGGCTGATCTCCCAGGACGCGGCGTTCCTGATGGAAGCCGCGCAGAACGAACGCCCGCCGCTTGCGAGCCCCGCCCGTTTTCGAAATCCTCTTTCCCCGAACGTGGCGGCCCTGCTCGAGAAAAAAGAAGTGGACGTTCCGTTCATTCTCAAGAGCTACCGGCAACTCCAAAAACATTACGATTTTCTTATCGTCGAAGGGATCGGCGGGCTGATGGTCCCGCTCAAAAAAGACTATTATGTCGCCAACCTCATTCGCGACATGGGCCTTCCGATCGTGATCGTCTCCCACGCGGGGCTCGGCGCCATCAACCACACGCTGCTCACCGCGGACGCGGCCATCATCCGGGGTCTCGAAGTGCGCGGCATTATCTTCAACCGCGTTTCCGTGGCGAATTATTCGCTGGCGGAGATCACCAACCCCAAGGTCATTCACGATCTTTCCGGCATTCCGGTGCTCGGCAGTCTTCCGGAGGTCGAAGGGCTCCATCGGGAGAACTGCCAGTTCGGCCGGCTTAAGGAAGTCTTCAGGGAACGCATTCAAGTCGATAAGATCCTCGGTCCCAATGCCGCTTCCTTTCAAAGAATCTGAAATGGGGGCCGTCTCAACCGCCATGGATCAAAGAGCAATAAAAACCGAGACGGAAATTTTTCCGGAACGATCTCCCAAAGCGGCGCGCAAGGAGCTTTTTCCGTCCACGGGGTCCCCCTCCTTATCCGTTTCCGTCCAAACTTTTTATTCTTTTCTAAAACGAAAACCCGCGGGCGTCCGTCTTGAAAGAAAAAAAGAAGCAAGCCTGCTCCACTGGAGCATCAAACGCCCTTACCCGCCTGAAAAAATCCGCGTTCCGGTTCCCGAGACTTCTTTACCGTGCGTTCGCGTCGGAGCGATCGTTCAGGTCGGACAAACGATCGCGGTTCCCATCCCCGTCATCCCGCCGACGGGGCGGGAGGGGGCCGTCCCAACCGCCGTCACGGAAAAAAAATTAAAGATTGGGACGGAAGCGCGCGACCCCGAGGGCGTAAGCGTCCACGCGGGAATGTCCGGTACGGTGGGGAAGATCGCGGTGTTCCCGGACGCGCTGGGCGGAGAAAGCCTGATGATCGAGATCCTGCGACAGGGAGAAACAAAAGCCATCCCGTCCCCCCTACCGGAAACGCGCAAAGGATGGAACGAAACTCCGGTGGAAGAACTTCTCCGGAGCTTCCAACACTCCGGGCTTGTCACGACGGACCCCTCCATGGAGCCGGTTCACGCCAAACTCCAAAGACATGCCGGCGCGCGCGCGGTCATCATCAACGGCTGCGAACCCGAGCCCTACCTTACCTGCGAACAGGCGCTGATCCTGTCTCATCCCGTGGAGATCTTGAAGGGCGCGGAATTGCTGAGAAAGGCTTGCGGCGCGGAAAAGATCATTTTTGCCCTGGAAAATTCAAACCTTGAAATGGTCGAACTTATCAGAAGCAAAATTTATTTTCTAAAATGGAAACACGCGAAGGTTCGGACCGTCCCCGCGCTTTACCCGCAAGGACTTGAAAGCACGCTTTTCCAGGGATGGTTCCCGGGGAACGAGGAAGAGGCGGCGACCTTTCCGGCGTCGACGGCATTCGCGGCGTACGAGGCCATCGCGCTCGGGAAGCCTTTCTATGAAAGAATCGTAACCGTCGGCGGAGAATGCGTGGTCGAGCCGCGGAGTTTATGGCTTCCTCTCGGGATCTCGTTTCAGGACGCAATCCACGCCTGCAAAGGGGTGATGCGAAAACCGCGAAAAGTTTTGATGGGCGGGCCGATGGCGGGAACGGCCCAGACGACCCTGGAGGTCCCCGTGATGGCCGGGACGAACGCGATTCTCGGACTTCCTCAGGAGATCGTGAGAGAAGCCATCGAAGAGCCCTGTATTCGCTGCAACCTTTGCGCGGATCATTGTCCGGTTTCGCTTTCGCCCGCCATGATCACGCTGGCCGCGGAGCAAAAGGAGTTTGAGATCGCGGCGGAGTACGACGTCGCGGACTGCATCGAATGCGGGAATTGCGCGTTCGTGTGCCCTTCAAAACGGCCGATGACGGAGCTGATCCGCCGGGCGCGCGTTCACGCGCCAAGGACGGCGACCCGTGGCTGAAACGGCGGCGTTCTATGAAAAGACGCTTCCGCCGCATATCCGTGCCGCGGATTCCCTGCCCAAGCGGTTCTGGGGGCAGCTGCTCGCGCTTGCGCCCGTCTTGATCGCTCTTTGCTTGACCGGCCGCGCGGAGATTCTGCGTATCCTTTCGGTCTGTCTGGTCAGCGCGGTCGCGTTTGAATTCCTTGCCGCGAAAATTTTCAGGAAAAAAGAAAATCTGCGAAGCGGAGAAACGCTTCTCGCCGCGGCCCTCTTCGCGCTTCTCATGCCTTCACGGTGTCCTTCCGAGATCCTGATCCTAGGCGTTTTTTTCGCGATCGTGGCGGGCAAAGAACTTTTGGGCGGGACGGGCTCCTATCTTTTTCACCCGCTTCTGTTGTCGCGCGCGTTTCTGCAGATCAGCTTTCCGAGGATCATGACGGAGCCGATGCTCCTGGTCGGCGGCAGTCTCTGGACGCTCGCCGCGATAGGTCTGGGCGGAGTCGTCATCCTCAAGCGGAAGCGGGGTTATTGGGAAACGCCGGTCCTTTTTCTGGCTGTTTGCTTTTTGTGCGAGACGCTTTCGGGAGGCGGCGGGACAACCGTCTCATTTTTGAGCGGCGCGCTTTTGACGGCGTTTTTTCTTTTGGCGGATCCCGTGGCAATGCCCCTGACGCGTCAGGGCGTCCGGATCTTTGTGATCGGAGCGGCGTTTTTAAGCTCCCGTCTTATTTCGGGAGGATTTTCGATCCGGACGGCCGGCCATGCGATCCTTCTCATGAATCTTTTGACGCCCTGGCTTGAACTTTGGCTCAAACCCGCTCCCTACAAAACAAAACGTCTTATCAAGGCGACTTACCCGTCATGAACATCAGAAAAGCAACGATCGCGGCGCTCCAGGGACTGTTCGTTGTATCTTTTTTGTGCCTGCTTGCCGCGATCCTTTTCGCGGCGCGGGTTTTGAGGACGTAAAAAACCGGAGGTCTTAAACGCCGTGAAATTACCGGAAAGCCTTTTTTCGCGGATGCTTTTGGCGTATCTGCCGTTCATGCTTTATCCGTTCGATCTCTTCCGGAGCGGCGTCGCGGCTCTTTGGATCGCGACCTTCCTCTGGATTTCCTCCGCTTTCTTTTGGTTCACGCGGCGTTTTTTCCCGGAACGGTTTCTGAAGCCCGCGTTCTTTCTCTGGCTTCTTGTGTGGGCTCAGGCGATTGGGACGGTTACGAAACTGCCGCCGCTTTGGATCGTAAGCGCCTTCTTTCTGATGCCCGTTTCTTTTCTTGAGACCGCGGGCAAGGCGGGGCGCGTCCGCATATTTTCGAAGGAAGTGCCGCGATATTTTTTTGAACGGGCCCTGGCCGGGCTCGGATTCCTCGGGTTCGCGACGCTTCTGACCTTGGTCCGGGAGATCGGCGAAAGCCGCTTGGGGACGCGTCTCGTCGATCAACCGCCGGCAGGCCTCCTATTTGTGATCGCAGCCCTCGCTTTTTTATGGAAAAATCAACCCTTTCGGAGACCTTAAATGTATTCTCTGATCATCGCGTTCGGTTTTCTGCTGGCGATGCGGGGCGCGAAACCCGCGTCTCTCCATAGACCCGCCGAAGGGCTTTTGCGAATCTGGCGCGAAGCTTCGGATCTTTTGCTCACGGTGGATCTCGCGCTGATGCTTCTGGCGATCTCCCTCTTGTTCCGGGGGACCCGGCCGTTCGCGCAAGAATACGCCGTACTCGGCGCGGGGCTTATCGTTTATGGGGCTTCGCGCTTTCAGAAAAAAACGGATGTTTTTTTTCTTTCCGCGGCCGCGATCACTTTTGTGATCTATTCCCGGCAGTACGATCCGCTGCACGGCCTTGCCATGGCCGGGAGCGTCAGCGTCGGGATCGGGCTGTTCCAGACCTGTTTTTGGGGGCTGCGGTACCGGCTTCTTTTTTCGCGCGTGCCGGCTTCCATGGAAGGCTGGCCGGTCCTGTGCCTTTTGGCGGGATTTATTTCGATCGCGTTGTGGGGGTTCGGGCGTCTGATCTTTTGAATGCTCGAGAGAATTTCCGGGGGCTTCCTTAAGCTTTTTATCATGAAAGCCGACAATGATTGAAAGAAAGGATCCTATTCCATGGCCATCGAAAACATTCTGCTGGGGGCGATCGAAAAAGAAGCGTCGGACATCCACCTGACCGTGGGTCGTCCCGTGACCTACCGCATGACCGGGGACCTTGTTTCGGTCGGTGAACAACCTTTGACTCCGCAGGACACCGAGGCCTTTGCCAAAGAGGTCACCACCGAAGTCCAGCGCAAGAAGATCGAAGAGGTCGGGGGCATCGACTTCGGATTTTCTTTTAAGGATAAAGCGCGTTTTCGCGTCTCGTGCTTTAAGCAACAGGGACGTTACTCGCTCGTCCTGCGTCTTCTTCCCTCGAAATTCTACACCTTCCAGGATATCGGATTGCCGCCGCAACTGATCGAGACGCTGAACCTTCCGCGCGGGCTCGTGCTCGTGACGGGGCCCACGGGATCGGGCAAAACGACCACGCTCGCGACGATGCTCAACTTTATCAACGAAAACTTTCCGAAACACATCATCACGGCCGAAGATCCCGTCGAATTCGTTCACCCCCACAAAAAATGCGTCGTAACCCAGCGCGAAGTGGGGGACGACGTTCCGAGTTTTTCCGAGGCGATCGTCAAATCCCTGCGCCAGGACCCGGACGTGATCCTGATCGGAGAAATGCGCGATCTGACGACGATGGAGTCGGCGATCCGCGCGGCGGAGACCGGACACCTTGTTTTCTCGACGCTCCATACGACGGGCGCCGCGCGCACCGTGGACCGCATCATCGATGTTTTTCCGGCGGAACAACAGCCGATGGTCCGCGT
Source organism: Candidatus Omnitrophota bacterium (assembly GCA_023246985.1). Taxonomy (GTDB): domain Bacteria; phylum Omnitrophota; class Omnitrophia; order Omnitrophales; family Aquincolibacteriaceae; genus Aquincolibacterium. The sequence goes on from JAHFHJ010000003.1 coordinate 33,155, forward strand.
TCAGCTTTCCGTGACAATCGTCGCGGTGATTTCGCAGGTGCTTGTACCGCGCCTGGACGGGAAGGGGCGCGTGGCCGCGTTCGAGATCATGTTCGCGACGCCGGCCATCCGCAACCTTATCCGCGAAGGCAAAACCTATCAGATTCTCTCAGAACTTCAGACCGGGCTGCGCCACGGCATGATCATGCTGGATGATTATCTCAAGCAGCTCTATGCCCAGGGCATCATCGGCTACGAAGACGCGCTCGAAGTTGCCGTGGATTC
>JAHFHJ010000130.1 GCA_023246985.1 Candidatus Omnitrophota bacterium
TCCCAGGCCGCCTGTTCGCTTTTCTCGGAATATGTCGGAAGGATCTCTCATTATGTGCCGTGCGGCACGGGCGCTGATCCCTCCAGAATCCGGTCTTGTCTTTGGGTGTGTGAGAGAGAAACGGGGAGCCGGGCGCTGAGTTCCGAAGCCCTGTCACGGGAACTTCAAAAGTGCATGAACGGGGGCGTTCAGGAACTCCAGATCGTCATCGGAGGGCCGGACGGTTTTACGCCTCAATCCTTGAAACAAATGGCTCCCGCCTTGCGCTGGAGCTTTGGTCCCATGACCCTGCCGCATGAACTCGCCGCCGTCGTCGCGGCGGAGCAAATCTACCGCGCGCTGACCATCCTTCACCATCAGCCCTATCATTCCGGCCATTAGTTCCAATCCCTATCATCCCGCCCCTTGGGCGGGATGGGGCAACCCCAACTACCATTGATGTAAAAAAATTCAAAGTTGGGGGTAGTCCCAATCCTTATCATCCCGCCCCATTGGCGGGATGGAGAACGGTATTAGCCTACCTCGACTTCCATCCTGTTTGAATATGCTATGAGTTGATATAAATGCTATATCTTGCTATGCGATATTCTTATGCAAACTATTGAAAAAGTTTTTTATGATGTTATGTTTAAAAATGGGCCACAATGTTCATGGAAAAGAATCAAGAAAGTGAAAAAATGGAAAAAAAGACAAAGCTTAAAATCAGAATTTCTTTTCTGACATTATGGCTTTGTTCACTCACCGCTTTTGTTTACGCGAACGGACCTGAAACTCCGGGCCATGAAGCCACCGGAGATCGTCTTGTTCGCAGTATGCCGGTAGCGGAATTAAAAGGCACAGAAAGAGAAGGCATTTCTCCCCAGGAGTCGTCTCCGGTGGCGGATCTTCATCAGCAAATTTCTCCGCTTTCAAACAAGAATCTCGTGATACCTCCGGTTGCCCCCGCCAGTTCGGCACTCGATGCGCAAGACGCATCAAGCGACATGCTTGCTCCTCATGATGCTTCTCCGGTCTTTAAAAAACCAAGTGATCGGGAAACAAGCGTACTGGTCGACAATGTGTTATCCCGTATGGTCGAGGCGGGGTCTGAGGCGGCTCTGCCTCAGACTTTGACCTACCTCGACAAAGGGGATTATTCGGATCTCACCCAATACATCACAGACCATCCAAAAATCCTGGATAAATTTATCGATTCGATCCAAAAGACTTCTAATACTTATTCCGCGAACACTTCTTCCGCGAACTATTTGAAAGATTGGGAGGCGAAGGTCCGTGAGGTGAAAGAAAATCTTTCCGCGGCGCGGCGCGGCGGTGAGAGCTCGACGGATCCTCTCGTTGAACAAGTGACGAAGCTCTATCGGCCGATTGCGAAACGTATCTCGGAGATAACCCAAAGTTTCGAAGGCGCGAGTCATGCATCGAAAGATTCCGGAGTCTCCGGAGCCGAGCGGCCGGCCTTCGACGAGCTCCTGAAGAATTTTAGCGGCAAAGCGAGAGAGTTTATTTTGAAATCCTTCGATCGGGCCCAGACGAATCTCGCAAACGGGGCGCTTTCCAACCCCCTTGAGTCCACGGCGTTCGCCGCCGAAACGGCTCCGGCCCCAATACCTGAGGATGTCGTGGGGATGCGCAAAATGACGGTTTCGGAGATGTATGCCAAAGGACAGAAGAAAAGATATCAAGTGTTTGATTCGGTTTATGTCGGAAAAGATTTTATTCGCGCCCAAAAAATGCTCCATCCTCCCGCGAACCTTCATCCTTATCTGAAATGGCTTCTTTACACCCGCAATCTGACGCCGCGAATGGTAGAAAATTACCTCGCCACCCGTGAAGCCGTTGAAGCGATCTACGCGCAAGCTAAAGCGGGCCGTGGAAATATCCGATACAGGGATAAGGTCTACGGCGCATTTCTGCCCTTTGCGGAAACCGTCGCGGGCAATTATGAGCTTGTGAAGTCAGCCTCCGTCGAATAGCATCCGAGAGGCTGCGGAGGGGTTCTTTTGCGGCGTCCCGTGGTTCTCTCATTGTTGTGTCTCGCGTTTTTTTTCTTCCTCAATCCTTCTTTCTCCCTTGCCTCGACCCGCGAAGAAGTTCTTTCCCGTTATGAAAGGCTCATGTCGGTCTTGGAACAGTCGAATCTTGGGGCCAGTCCCTCAGGAGGCGTGTCGGAGCGTCTGGAGACCCTTCACGAAGCCCTGGCCCGGAACGATTATGATACGGCCGGCCGGCAGATATATTCCTTAGCCGCGGACCTGAAAAAAGATCAAAATTTCTGGAAAAAGGATCTGGACAAGGAAGCGCGGCTTTACTGGTTTGAATTTCTTCTTGATATTTTCCAGAAACTCGCCGTTCTGGGGCTTCTGGCTTTTCTGTTGGTACAAAATTCCCGCTGGCGGACAGCGTTCAAAACAAACAAGGTCCCGAACGGAACTCGCTTGGTCTGCGGGCTCCTGGCGGTGTTCGTGAGCGTGGTCTTCCGCGTTCTGGACCTCTCCCGGTACGGGGATTCGGTGTGGACGATCTTTGATATGCAGGTGGTGCTGGCCGCCGTGGCCGGATTTCTGACGGGCCCCTTTTGGGGAATCTTGAGCGGAAGCCTTATGGCGTTTTTGCGTCTTCTGTCAAAACCCGGTGTTTTGGACGGACCGGCGGTTGTTCTTTCCGCGGCGGTGATCGGCAGTCTCTTTGCCGGAAGGGCCGACCCCTACGTCCGTTCCGGGAAACGGGGGTTTGTTTGCGGCGCGCTCGCGGGGCTTGCTCACGGGTGCGCGGTCTATCTGCCTCTTGCGGGCATGCTGTCTACGGGGAATATTATCTTTAGCATCGGCCTCGTGACCTTTTTGGAGGCCTTGGGGGTTGCCGTTTTTTTTACCGTGATTTCGGCAGTTCTTCAAAGCGACCTCAAAAAGGACATGGAACACGAACTGCTCAAGACTCAGCTCCTGTTCCTGCAGGCGCAACTGAACCCGCATTTTCTTTTTAACGCCCTGAACACGATCGCGGCGATTTGTGCGAAGACCGGCGCGTGGCAGGCGGAGACGCTCACCCTGAAGCTTTCCGACTTTCTCAGACACATCCTGAACCGCAAGGAGGATCAGGTAACTCTGCGCGAGGAGATCGCCTTCATTGACGCCTATCTCGTGCTTGAAAAAGCAAGATTCGGCAGCAGCCTGCAAATTGAAAAAAACCTGTCGTTGAGCGACGCGGCGTGGTCGGTCAAGATCCCTCTTCTGATCCTGCAGCCGCTCGTCGAGAATGCGATCAAGCACGGGCTTCGTCCCAAGCAGGGAGGCGGCACGATCACGATTGCCGGAGGCGTTCACGGAAATAAGGTGGAGGTCGGGATCTCGGATAATGGCGTCGGGAAAGCCCCGGGTTTTTTTTCGGACCTGCTTTCCGGACGGACCCATACGGTCGAAGGAACGGGGATCGGCGTGAGGAATATTCAGCAAAGGCTGCAGAAGATCTACGGTAAGGAATACGGTCTGGCGTTTGAATCCGAGCCGGGGCGCGGCACGCGCGCGCGCGTAACCTTCCCGATTTTTTCCAAAGGAGGCCGCGAATGATCCGGGTCATGATCGTAGATGACGAAGCGCCCGCGCGTGAAAGACTGGCGGGGCTCATCGGAGCGGACCCCGATTTCCAGGTCGCGGCCCAGACCGCCAATGGTCTGGAAGCGATGAGGCTTCTTAAGCAGGATCCGGTCGATCTTGTCTTTCTGGATATTCAGATGCCGGAAATGAACGGCCTGGAACTGGCCAGCTACCTCGCGGAATGGAAAACGCCGCCGCTTATCGTGTTCGCGACCGCTTATGATGAATATGCCGTCAAGGCCTTTGAAGCTCACGCGATCGACTATATTCTGAAACCTTACGACGCCGAACGGTTGAAAAAGACCTTTGCGACGGTCAAAGAACAGATCCGCCTCCAGAAATCCGTTCGTGGAAAATTAGTCTCCCTCGGGGAAGACCTTATGAAGAGCGGGGCCGTCAAAATGGTCGTCGGACGGAAGCGCAATTCCAAGGATCGGATCATGATCGACCCGCGCGAGGTACTCTTCTTTCAGGCCCATTTAGCCGAAGTCACCGCGCATCTTGAAGGGCAGGAACTCATCGTCTCCAAGACCCTGGAGGCACTGATCAAGCTTCTTGACCCGCCGAAATTTGTCCAGCCGCACCGGTCCTATATCGTCAATCTCGCGAAGGTGGAAAAAGTCGTGCCTCTTTTTAAGGAGAATTACGAACTTGTTTTGAAAGATTCCAAGCACACGCATATCCCGCTCAGTCGTCACCGCAGTCAAGAGATCAAAAAACGCCTCACGAACTGGTAGTCCCAATCCCCATC
>JAHFHJ010000035.1 GCA_023246985.1 Candidatus Omnitrophota bacterium
CCACGATCTTTTGTCGCATCAGATCGGAAGTCGTGAAGTCGCGGGCCTTTCGGGCCTCGACATATTGCGCCAGAGCCGTTTTGACATTCTCGGGAATCTCATGGAGAGAAGCGATATCAAGCCCAAACAATGCGTCGGCTTTCTTAAAAAAATCCATGCAGACCCTTAAGCTCTCCTCATCCATCTTCTCAAGACTTTTGTTGATTTCGGTAACTCTTTCAAGAAACTCGGACAATGCCGCAGAAACATTCAAATCGTTACTCATCCATCCTATCATTGCTTCAATCGCAGGTTTACAAACGATGCTTCGATAATAATCAGCATCACATTTCGGATAGGCCGTCTGACCCAACCGGCTCAGGCACTGAAAATAACAGTTATCCAGTTTCTCGATCACTTCCCTGGCTTCTTTTAGACCCTCAAAGGTGAAGTTGAGCGAATGGCGGTAATGAACGGCAAGGAGAGCGTAGCGGATGGCCATCGGGTCGTAGCCTTTGGCCAAAAGATCCCGGAGCGTGAAAAAATTCCCTTTGGACTTCGACATTTTTTCTCCGTTCACAAGCAGATGTTTCGCGTGAAGCCAGTATTTTACGAACGGTTTTCCGGTCGCGGCTTCCGACTGCGCGATCTCGTTCTCGTGATGCGGAAAGATCAGGTCCTCGCCGCCCGCGTGGATGTCCGCCGTTTCTCCCAGATGCCGGATGCACATCGCCGAGCATTCGATGTGCCAGCCGGGACGTCCTTTGCCCCACGGCGAATCCCAGGAAGGTTCGTCTTCCTTGGCGGCCTTCCAAAGCGCGAAATCCGCGCCTTCTTCCTTGTCGTACTCGTCCGCGTCCACGCGCGCGCCCGTGATATTCCCTTCGAGCTTTTTCCTGGAAAGCTTGCCGTATTTCGGGAACGCCGCCACGCGGTAATAAACCGAACCCTCCGCTTCATAAGCCATTCCTTTTTGGATCAGATTCCGGATCATTGCGATCATGGCCGGGATCTCGGCCGTGGCTCTCGGCTGAATACCCGGTAAAAGAAGATTAAGCGTCTTGAGATCCTCAAAGAACGCGTCCGCGTAAAACTCCGTGTAAGAAGACAGTGTCTTTTTCTCGCGATGCGCGCCGGCGATGGTCTTGTCATCCACATCCGTGACATTCATCACGTGTTTGACCTTCAATCCCTTGAATTCCAGAAAACGGCGGAGGAGGTCCTCGAACACGAACGTTCGGAAATTCCCGATGTGCGCGTAGTGGTAGACCGTGGGACCGCAGGTGTAAAGCATCACCTCCCCCGGCTTGAGCGGCCGGAATTCTTCCAGCTTGCCGCTTAAGGTGTTGTGGAATTTAATCGTCATGATTTTCTTTGCAACCTTTCTATCTGCCGCAGTCGTCATAGCAAAGATAAGAAGCGAAAGCCAGCGCGATCCGTCGATCTATTCTTCCTCCAGGATCCCCGGACAAGTCCATCATGTATTGCGCGCACCATCCTCCAGGATGAGCACAAAATGTTCCGAGACATTCCCCATGGATGAAGATATCGGCACTCGCCCTAAGGAAACTCCATTTCTTACAAAACGTGGCCATTTCACAACCCGATTGGACATTGGAAATTTTCCAACAAGCGGCATAGCGGAGTGTGAATTTCGGAATAATTTCGGCTATGACCGTCCTGTTTTTATCCTGAATAATATCTTCGCCGAAAGTCAAACCTGGTTTAGCCCGAACGGTCAGCCATGGTTCGTTATCAGACTTCTCAAAAACTGATAGGCGCCACACCAGCCTCCACGGCAGCTTCCACGGCGTTCGAACCTGATACTTCTCATTTCCTTGATCGTCCAACACATCAAACACGGATCCCCAGAATGACTTTTTTCTTTGAAAAATAAATTTGTCCACCTCAGATCCTTTTCATGGCGACGATCGCTTCGCAGGTCACGGCCAAGCCCTCGCCTTCGGGGCCGAGCCCCTCCCGAGTGCGGGCCTTGACGGAGACGTCTTTTTCGGGAAGGCCGAGGCATTTCGCGACGCTTGCGCGGATCCTGGGTTTGTGATTATAAAGTTTGGGAGATTCGAGAATGATATTCGTGTCCGCGTGGTAGGCCTGCCAACCGCGGCGCTTCGCCTCGGCCAGAATCACCGCCAAAATTTTTGTGCTGCGGATATTCTTGAACTTCGGGTCCCGGTCCGAAAACCATTCTCCGATATCCCCCGCGCCGATCGCCCCCAGGACCGCGTCGGCAAGCGCGTGCAGAAGCGCGTCCCCGTCGGAATGACCGAGCGCGCCTTTGGGCGAGGGGATCACGACGCCCCCCAGATAAAATTTGCGGCCCTTCGCCAGACGGTGCGTATCGAAACCGATGCCGACACGAATTTCTTGTGAAATATTTTTTTCTACTACGGCTTTGGCAAGCATCAGGTCTGAAAAGGTGGTGAGTTTCGGATTCCAGCCTTCATGCGGCATCACCCGCACCCTCGCGCCGATCGCTTCCAGAAGGCCGGCTTCGTCGGTCGCCTCCAGGGCTCTCGGATTTTGTTGATACGCTTTCAAAAGCGCCTCGCGCCGGACAAGCTGCGGCGTTTCAGCTTCATAAAGAGAATCGCGGTCCACGGTCTCCCGAATAGGACCGTCCTTCGTCAGAACCTTTTTGATCGTGGGAATCACTTTGCGCGCCAAAATCACGCCGTCCCAATTTTTGCCGGCTTTCAGGACCCGCTTGATCGCGGCGGAGGTGACCAGCGGCCGCGCGCCGTCATGCACCATGATCCAATCGGAACGCGAAGAGGTTTTCCTGAGAGCTTTCAGCACGGATTCCGCGCGGGTTTTTCCGCCCAGGATCCACCGGACCTTCAGGTTCTTGATCCGACGCTTCCATCGTTTCGCTTCCGGAAGCATTTCAGGACTGATCGCCACGATCGTTTCACGAATCTGCGGAAGCTTCTGAAAAGCCTTAAGCGTCCGCAGGAGCACCGGCTCGCCGTTGAGCTGATAAAAAAGCTTGGAAGGGCGCGGAATAACCCCCTTATCGGGGAAGCGAAGGCTTTGATGGAAGCGACTGCTGAGTCCGGCGGCGGGAACGATGAGGGAGACCTGCATCCACGCTACCTCCCTCCCTCGTGACCCTGGGAGCTCTGGGGATTCGGCTGGCTCTGGAGACCCGGATGCGTCCCATGACTTGGGCGATCATGACCGTTACGCGAGCGGCGGGAATCATTGCCGTGGCGGTCCCGGTTTTCGCGCCAACGGTCTCCGCCGCGGTCCGAACGATGATCATTATCATCGGATAGTTTCGCGAAGATCATACGACCCGCCTGCGTCTGAAGCACGCTCGTGATCGTGACCTTCACCGTGCTCCCCAACCGGCGTTTGCCGTTATCCACCACGACCATCGTCCCGTCGTCAAGATACGCAATGCCCTGGTCATGTTCTTTGCCTTCTTTGAGGATCTTGATCTCCATCTCTTCTCCCGGCATAACCACGGGCTTGAGCGCGTTCGCGAGATCGTTGATATTGAGTACTTTCACGCCCTGAAGCTCGGCGACTTTGTTGAGATTGTAATCATTGGTGAAAACTTTCGCCTGAAGCACTTGTCCCATCTTGACCAGCTTCGCGTCGACGGTGTTAAATTCCGGAAAATCCAGCTCGTGGATCTTCACCGTGATGTTCGGATTGGACTGGATCGCGTTCAGGACATCCAGCCCCCGGCGGCCCCGGGCGCGCTTCAGAGGGTCCGAGGAATCGGCGATCAGCTGAAGTTCTTTGAGGACAAAACGCGGCAGGATCAGCTTGCTTGAGAGAAAATGCGTGTTGGCGATATCCGCAATGCGGCCGTCGATAATAACGCTCGTGTCCAAAAGGATCATCTCCTCACCGGGCCCCTTGGAATCTAAATGCACGAACGGGATCATCAGACTGAACTCATCCTGTCCGCGAAGGATCGTGATGATACCCAGATAGGAGAAAATGATGGCGGTCGCGACGCCGAAAGTCTGGTTCACGTCCGCAGGAAAATTCGCGTAGGCCAAGACCATCATAAAAAGACGCTGCGTCAAAAGCCCGAGCGCGAATCCCGCAATCACGGAAAGAATGTTGCGGACGGTATACTGCTTAAAAAAAACATCCAGCAAAACAATGATACTACCGGCCAGCGCCCCCGCGGCCGCTGAAAGCCATGTTCCGAAAGGCCACTGAAGGTTTGAAAGCCACTGGGCATAATGACCAAAAGCGGCGCAGCAAAGAACAAAAAGAATCCTTATAAAAAGAATCATGATCACGGCTCCTTTGATGGTGCGTGTGCAATAACACGTAAAAAGTTAACAGTTCCTACCTCTCATTCCGCCAGAAGCGGGATGGGGCAATCCCGGCTCTCCTGGATGAAAAGAAAATTAAAGCCGGGATCGTCATCGGTTCTCACGCATGGTTTACGCCCAAAAGAGGAAGTACCACTTCCTTCTTGATCCCGTATCCCTCTTGAGCAGCTTCCATGGATGCGCTCGCACGTCTTTCACGAACGCCTTCATGTCCCGATAAAGCTCATCTTCCATCAAGAGCTTCCCGAGCGTCCCATTTCCGCTTTCGACCTTGTCGAGGATCTTGGAAAGCGACGCGCTCGAGGATTCAATATTCTGGAAACTTTGCTGCACGTTCCCGTCGGGTTTCTTGAGGGAATCATTCAACGACCCGCTCAGCGACGAAAGATTATGGAGCAGGGTTTTCAGATCCGTCAGAGTCTCCGGATCGTCCACGCCCTCTTTGAATTTTCCAAGAATTCCGGAAAGACGGTTTAAGATCTCCTGGGCCCGGTCCATCATTTCTTCCACCGCCACCAGGTTCACTCCTTCCACCACAGCGCCCTTGCGGAGCAGCGGAAAATTCCCGGGTTTTGGAGAAATTTCCACGTGCGGTTCGCTTAAAATGTGCGTCCCCCGAATCGTGAAAACATAATTTTCCCTGATTTCAACGCCCTTTTCAATGAAAAGTTTGACCTTCACGCGGCTGTTCTGCTTGGCTTGATCGAAGACAAGATTCACTTGACTCACTTCCCCGACCTGGACTCCGGCCAGACGCACCGGCGCCCCTTTGTTAAGAATGCTGACATAATTGTACATCACATCGAGGGTATAGCCGGAGCGGAAAAGATAAACCCCGCTGACAAAAAACAGGACCAGCGTCAGAAAGATGAACCCGACGATCACAAAAACGCCGACGGCGACCTCATTGCTCTTCTTTTTCATAATAACTCCGTTTCCTTTTGCTGCTTATCCGTGATCGGGCCACGCGCCGATCCGGTAATGAATTGCTGAATCACAGGGTCCTGGGTATTCCGGATCTCCTCCGGAGTTCCGATGCCGATGATTCTGCCGTCATACAGCATGGCGATCCGATCCGCGACTTTGTAAGCGCTCGTCATGTCATGGGTCACGACGATTGAGATCACTTTCAGCTGTTCCTGCATGCGCAAAATCAAATCGTTAATCACATCCGCATTGATCGGATCCAGCCCTGTGGTCGGCTCGTCATAAAGGATAATCTTCGGCTCATTGCAGATCGCCCGGGCCAACCCGACCCGTTTCTTCATGCCTCCCGAAAGACTGGCGGGCATCAGCTCTTCGATATCCTGAAGCCCGACAAGTCCCAATTTCCCCAAAACTTTTTGGCTGATGCTGTCTTCGGATAATTTCGTGTGTTCATAGAGCGAAAACCCCACATTTTCCCGCACGGTCAGCGAATCGAAAAGCGCTGCCCCCTGGAAAAGCATGCCGAGCTGCAGCCGAAACTCGTCCTGTTCGGCCGGAAGCATTGAAAACATGGAGCGGCCGTCGATCTTGATATCCCCTTCATCGGGCTCCAGAATCGCCATGATGTGTTTTAAAAGAACGCTCTTCCCGCATCCCGAACGGCCGATGATCACAAGCGTCTCACCTTCCTGGATCGTCAGATCAACACCTTTAAGAACATGCTGCGTCCCAAACCATTTATGAATGCCCTGGATCTGGATCACTTAGGATCACTCCGGTTTGTCAGCGTCATGCCCGCGAGTCCCGCCAAGGGCGGGACAAGAAGCAGGTTCCTCGCAATGACAAGATTTAAAAGAAATAAAAAAGCGCCGAGAAAAGCGCGTCAGAAGCGATCACCAGGATCAGTGAAACCACTACTGCAAGCGTCGTAGCGCGTCCCACGCCCTCAGCGCCGCCGCGCGCGGTAAAACCGAAATAGCAACCCACGATCGAAATGAATCCGCCAAAGAAAAAAGCCTTGATAAGCCCGGTCACGACATCCTTGACCACCAGCGCGTCAATCCCGCGTTTAATATACATCGGTGAACTCATCCCAAGCTTGAAGACCGAAATGAGATATCCCCCGAACATCCCGATACAATCCGCGTAAATCGTCAGCACGAGAAGCATAAAGAGGGCCGCGATAAAACGCGGGATCACAAGATACTGGATGGGATTCGTTGCCAAGGCTTTTAGGGCGTCGATCTGTTCCGTAACTTTCATCGTTCCGAGTTCCGCCGCGATCGACGCTCCCACGCGTCCCGCTACGACCATGGCGGTCAATACCGGTCCAAGCTCGCGGCACAGGGAAACCGAGATAAGATCGGAGGTGAACTTTTCGGCCGCAAAGAGACGCAGCTGATACGCGGACTGCAGGGCCAACACCATGCCGGTGAACAGCGTCGTTAAAAAAACAAGCGGGAGGGACATCACTCCGATCTTGTTCATTTGGTCGAGTACCGCTTTCCAGCGAATCTTCCGGGTTACCAAAAGCGCGCAGGTATCCTTAAAAAGCAAGGCAATACCCCCCGCGCCTTCAAAAACACCGAGACACAAGCCCCCGAATTCTTCCAGCCATGAACGGACTGCTACGGTCCTTTTTAAATTTGCCCAATGCGACATACCGCTCCTTTAATGAAATATTAAAATTTTAACTTAGGGCCGAAATTGACGCCTGTTTCATCCTTTTCGGCATTCCGGATTTCATCGGGGTTTTTTCTGCGCGTCTTCTCGGAGGATTTGGCCTCCAGCACCGAAAACTCGCCCCATGGACCCGGCTTTGAGGTATTCAATTCCAGACTCTTGTCCCTTTCGTGCAGGACCGCCTCGATCCCCTTCCAGATTACCAGATTGTCGGAAGTCTGTATTTTTACTCCGGCGAATATATTGTCAAGCTTCAAATCCAGGGCTCCGGTCAAATAGAAAACCGTACGGCCTTTCCAGATCTTGGAGTCTTTTAACGGCAGATAAGGGAGAAAACCCCGAAGCTGAATGATACCACGGTCGTAATTAAGTTGCCCCCATTTTCCGTCATGAATATTGAAGACGCCCGAAACATCGGGCTTGGCAAGATCTCCCTCCACGGAAAGCTTTCCATCCAGGATCCCGCCCATGGCTTTGGGCAAGGACTTGGAAGCAAATGTCTGAACCAACCCCAGATCAAAATTCGCAATATGAATGGTCAATTTTGCTTTCGGTTTTTTATCCGGAAACATCACCTGTCCCGTCAGCCGAAATTTTTCTCCCCAAGAACCCTGGATCCCCGTAATCCCAAAAGGGCTCCATTCAAAAGCGCCCTTCAGATCCTCAAAGGGCTGCCGGTCCAGAATAAAATAGTCCGTCTCGAATTGCCCTTTGAAAAGGACGTCGCGTCCCTTCCAGCGGAGAGATGCGGTATGCAGAAAAAGTTTCCCCTGGGTCACAAGGTCCATTCCCCAGAGCGTTACATGATCCAAGCGAAAATTAAGCGCGAAATCCAGTCCCCGGAGGTTGGAGTGAACCGTCATCCGGCGAGTCCCCTTTTCTAAAAACAGTTCGTAGTTTCCGCTTATAAAATCCAGTTCTCCCCGCCCCTGATACCCCGGGTCCATCGTGAGAGAATCCATCATAAACCTTCTCCGGTCCCGATGCACCTTCCCGCGAAAATTCAAAACGGGACCTTCCCGAGGTTCGAAGGCGCCTTCCAGATCCTTTCTCTGAAGATCCAAAGAAAGATCCAGTTTGAACCCCGGCATCCCTCTCCCGACCCGCAAGTGGCACTCGATCTTCGGTTGACCCTCATGATTTAAAAACGCGCCGGAAAGATCCGTCTTCCAGCCGTATAAAGTTCCCTGGAGCCCCTCAAAAAAAAGGTCGCGATCCACCCAGTGAACCTTCCCCTCAAGGGACTTGAACGGAAGCGATATGTCCGGTGCGAGATCCACGGACTTAAGTTCTATCCAAAGATCGTGCGTGCTTCGGGAGGGATCCACCCATCCATCAATATGAACGCGCCCGTCCATCCATCCCGTCATCCGGGCGCGCACGTCCACATGGACCTTCCCACCGAGCGACGGTTGAATCTTGCCCTCCGCTTCCTTGAGCAGAATTTCTTTCCCAAGCGCTGAAAGAAGGTAACGGATCTCTCCTCCGTTGAAATCAAGGGATAGCATGGAAAGACCGGACGATCCTCCGGAAGCGGTCTCAAAATAGCGATAGGGAAATTGACCTTGTTCGATCAGGATCGCGGGATTTTTCAGCACCACTCCGACGGGAACATCGAATCTCCGGCTCCAGAGCTGATCGAACTGATAGCGGAAAAGAAGGCGCTCCACGCGGATCAACTGGGAAGCGCCTTTTTCTGAAGGAGTTTCGATAAGAATTTTTTCGAGAGCCAGCTGGTTCAGAGGGTAAGGGCGGATTTCGCCGATATGAACGGTGGCTTTAAGAAATTCGCCAACCCTTTGCTCGGCAAAATGCTTAAACTCCTCGGATCTTGCAATGCGGTTCAGGAGAAAATTAAAAAAGAGAGCGCCCGTTACGGCCAGAAGCACCAGAAAAAGAAGCGCGGCCCTCAAGAAAGAACGCATGCGTGCGCCTCTCGCGCTAGTACCGTTCTCCATTTGATTCTATCCCAACTTTGATTTTCTTTTCATGAACGGTAGCCGGGATTGCCCCATCCCGCCCATGGGGGCGGGATAATAGGGTATTGGGACTACCCCCAACTTTGAATTTTTTTACATCAATGGTAGTTGGGGTTGCCCCATCCCGCCAAAGGCGGGATGATAGGTATTGGGACTAAGGGTGAACGGTACTGTACCGCAACCCTATCCATTCGAGTGTCATGCGGCACTAGGTCGCTTTTTCAAAAGAGATTCTCTCGCCACGGATCTCCGCCTTGATCTTGTCCCCTTCGTCGAATTTTCCGCCGAGGATCTCCTCCGCCAGAATATTCTCCACAAATCGCTGGATCGTTCTCTTGAGCGGCCGGGCTCCGAACACGGGATCATATCCCTGATCGATCAGGAACTTCAGAACCTCGTCGGTGAGGATTAGTTCCATCTTCTTGTCCTTGAGACGGTCCTGCACTTCCTTGAGCTCGAAATGGATGATTTGTTCCAAATCCTGACGCGAAAGCGGATGAAACACGATGGTGTCATCCACGCGATTCAGGAATTCCGGACGAAAAACCTTCTTGGTCTCATCCAGAAGTTTTTGCTTGAGATTATCGTAATTCAACTCGTCTTTTCTGGGTGCGAAACCCAGATCCCCCTGTTTCCGGACCAGCTCCGCCCCGACATTCGAGGTCATGATCAAGAGGGTGTTCCGGAAGTCTACTTTGCGTCCGAAAGAATCCGTCAAGCGTCCTTCTTCCATGAGTTGAAGCAGGATGTTGAAAACATCCGGATGCGCTTTTTCGATCTCGTCCAGCAGCACCACGGAATACGGCCGCCGGCGCACTTTTTCCGTCAGTTGCCCTCCCTCTTCATAACCCACATAGCCCGGAGGGGCCCCCACGAGCCGGGAGACATTGAACTTTTCCCCATACTCGGAACAATCCACCACCACGACCGCGTCCTGATCGCCGAACATGAAATCCGCGAGAGCGCGCGCGAGAAGCGTTTTCCCGACGCCGGTCGGCCCCAAAAAAATGAAGGATCCTATCGGACGGCGAGGATTACGCAATCCGGAACGGGAGCGACGAACGGCATGCGAGATCGCGCGTATCGCCTCGTCCTGCCCGATGATCTTTTTATGAAGTTCTTCTTCCATTTTGAGAAGACGCGCCGTCTCTTTTTCCTCAAGACGCGCCAGCGGCACCCCGGTCCATTTAGCGATCACATAGGCAATGTCCTCCGCGGTCACCTGCACTTCCACCTCGGACTTGGATTCCTTCCAGCTTTTTTTCATGCGCTGGAGCTCTTCCTTGGCTTTGCGCTCGTTATCGCGCATCTTCGCGGCTTTTTCAAAATCCTGGGCTTTGATCGACGCTTCTTTTTCACGGCGTAGCGCTTCGATCTCGACCTCGGCTTTTTTCAGGTCCTTCGGTATCGTCGTTACGGAAAGCCGCGCGCGGGAAGCGGCCTCGTCGATGATATCAATGGCCTTATCCGGAAGAAAACGACCGGAAATATAGCGATCGGAAAGTTTCGCGGCGGCCTCAAGCGCCTCGTCCAGGATCTTGACGCGGTGATGGGCCTCATATTTGTCGCGCAATCCCTTAAGGATCTGGATCGTGTCCTCCACCGAGGGCGGTTCCACGATCACGGTCTGAAAACGGCGGGCCAGAGCCGCGTCTTTTTCAATATATTTCCGATACTCGTCGAGCGTCGTCGCTCCGATGCACTGGATCTCACCCCGGGAAAGGGAGGGCTTCAGGATATTCGACGCGTCGATCGCGCCTTCCGCGCCGCCCGCGCCGACCAGTGTGTGAAGCTCATCGATAAAGATCATGACATTTTCCGTACGGCGGATCTCGTCCATCACGGCCTTGATGCGTTCTTCGAACTGGCCGCGGTATTTCGTTCCCGCCACCATCAAGGCAAGATCAAGCACCACGATCCGTTTGTCCGCCAAAATTTCGGGCACGTCTCCCGCGGTGATCATCTGAGCGAGACCTTCGACGATCGCCGTCTTCCCGACTCCCGCCTCGCCCAAAAGCACGGGGTTATTTTTTGTACGGCGCGCGAGGATCTGGATGACCCGCTGGATCTCATCCGCGCGCCCCACGACGGGGTCCAGTTTTCCGTCCCGGGCAAGCTGCGAAAGATCACGGCCGAATGCGTCAAGCGCGGGCGTTTTGGTCTTCGATTTCCCGCCGCTCGGAGCTCCGGGTCCGCCCATCGTCGGCGGCGGCGCGCCGGACTCGCCGCTCGGCGTCGTGGAGCCCAAAAGCTTGATCACTTCCGCGCGAACTTTATTCAAATCCAGGCCCACATTCATAAGCACATGACTCGCGACGCCTTCGCCTTCCTTGATGAGGCCTAAAAGCAAATGCTCGGTCCCGATATAGTTGTGCCCGAGACGCCGCGCTTCGTCCATCGCCAGCTCGATCACTTTCTTGGCTTTGGGCGTAAACGGAATATCCCCCGACACAACCGTGCTCGGCCCGAACTGAACGAGCTTTTCGACTTCCAAGCGGATCGTATCAAGAGAAAGCCCGAGATTCTGGAGTACCGCCGCGGCGACGCTTTCCCCTTCCTTGATGAGACCGAGCAGAATATGCTCGGTCCCGATGTAATCGTGATTAAACCGTTTGGCTTCTTCTTTGGCGAGAATGATGACCTTACGCGCTCTTTCCGTAAAACGATCGAACATGGTAACCTCCGGATGAGTCCCAATACCTATTAATTTCAACGAAGTTGAAATTGGGGCAACCCCAACTACCCTTTATGTAAAAAAATCCAAAGTTGGGG
>JAHFHJ010000131.1 GCA_023246985.1 Candidatus Omnitrophota bacterium
CTACCCTTCATGAAAAGAAAATCAGAGGCAGGATAGAAGCTCCCAACCCTTTTCATGTAAAGGACTTACAAAAAATCCTATTTTGCTTTTCCTTGACACCGGTACAGAAACTTTTATAATGAGTGTCTCATTGATCCACGGACTCTTTAACTTTCCTCGAGATTCCATATTTATGATACGAAGCATGACAGCTTTCGCCCGCGTGTTTCTTGCGGCCGGAAGGAAACACTAGGTCATTGAGATCCGGTCGCTGAATCAACGGTATTGCGAGCTTTCGTTGAGGTTTCCGCCCGCCATGGACTCCTTTGAGCCGCAGGTGCGTCGACTGGTACAGTCGGTGATACGCCGCGGGAAGATTTCTCTAGATGTCTCGGAAGAGAGCCGTAACGGCGAATCGAAGGCGTATGAGCTCGATCAGGATCAGATCAGAGCCTATCTCGCGTCCGCTAAGAAGATCAAAACCAGGTTCAAGCTGGAAGGCAAGCTCACGGTCGAAGAGATCATGAGGCTTCCCGGGGTTGTTCAAGAGAAAGCCGCTGAAGACGCGCATGTCCGCGAGCAGGTACAAAATGTCGAATAAAAAGACCGGAACGGCCCAAGGGATCTTGGTGGTTCTGTCCGCTCCCTCGGGGTGCGGGAAGACGAGCATCGTCGAGCGTCTTCTCAAGCGGCATCCGGACTGGGTTCGTTCTATTTCCGCGACCACGCGCAAGCCCCGGGTTGATGAAAAGAACGGGCAGGATTATATTTTTCTTTCCAGGACGAATTTCGAACAAAAAATCCGGGAGGGAAGGATGCTGGAACATGCCGAAATCTACGGGAATCTTTACGGCACGCCCCGGGAATTCGTCGCGGAACAGGTTGCCCGGGGGCGGATCGTGATCATGACGATCGATGTGCAGGGGACAAAACAGATCAAGGCGTCCTGGGGAAAGGAGCATCCGCTTCTTAGCGTTTTTATTCTGCCGCCTTCCGTGAAGGTGTTGCGGGAGCGGCTTACGGGACGGAACACGGAAATGCCCGAGGAGATCGAAAAGCGGATCAAGAGGGCGCAGGACGAGATCAAAGAAGCGAAGCTTTATGACCAAACGGTCCTCAATCAGAATCTGGACCAGGCGGTCCTTGAGGTTGAGGAAATTATTTTGAACACGTCAAAACCAAGGAGAGACAATTAATTATGGCGTACATTGCATTAGAAAAGATTCTTCCGGAAAAGAACAAAAGCCTCTATAAAAGCGTGTTGGTGGCCGCGGCCCGGGCGAATGAGCTTGCGCAGGGCGCCCAGCCGCTCATTAAAACCGATTCCAAAAAGGTTTCGACCATCGCCTTGAATGAAATGGTCGAGAAAAAGATCGGCTATGTTGAAATCAAAGCCAAGGGTAAAAAGACTCTCGGGTAAGACGGTCCTTCATATCCTGACGGGCAGTATCGCCGCCTACAAGGCCCCGGATCTTATTAAAAAAATGAGGGATGAGGGCGCGCGGGTGGTGTGCGTTATGACGGCCTGCGCCAAGGAGTTTGTGACGCCGACCGTGCTTCGCACGGTGAGCGGCGAGCGCGTTTATTCCGAGATGTTCCAGCAGGACGCCCCGTTCGGCGTGCTGCACACTTCGCTTGCGGACCTTCCGGATCTTGTGCTTGTGTCGCCGGCGACCGCAAATTTTATCGCGAAGATGGCGACGGGCGTCTCCGATGACCTGGCCAGTTGCCTGGTTCTCGCGATCCGGAAACCCATTTTGGTTGCGCCGGCCATGAACGACAATATGTATACGCATCCTGTCACACAGAAGAATATCGCGCAGCTCAAGGCCCTCGGATATCACTTCGCGGATCCGATCGAGGGAGATCTTGCCTGCGGGCGCGCGGGGATCGGTCATATTGCCCCGGAGGATGTCCTTTTGGCTTTCGTACAGAATATCCTTTCCCCAAGATCCCGCCGCAGGTAACCCCGTGGCGTTCCGCCTCAAAAAGATCCTTATTACCGCCGGACCCACGAGAGAAATGCTTGATCCGGTGCGTTTCCTCTCCAATCTTTCCACGGGGGAAATGGGCTATGCGCTCGCGAAAGAAGCAGTCGCGCGGGGATACCAAGTAAGTCTCGTCAGCGGTCCGACGAACCTCCGGCCTCCGAAGGGCGTAAAATTCTATCCGGTGGTCTCAGCGTTGCAGATGAAGAAAGTTTGTACGGAACTTTTTCCGGGGCAGGACGGTCTCATTATGACGGCGGCTGTTTGCGATTTTATGCCGGTAAGCCCCCTGCCGCACAAGATCTCGAGCAGGAAGGGGTTGACCCTGAAGCTTCAAAGGACGCCGGATATTCTCGCGGCGCTTGCGAAACAAAAAGGGGCCAGGGTTGTGATCGGTTTTTGTCTGGAAACGCGGAATTTGATCCGCCGTGCCAAGGAGAAATTGGCAAGAAAAAAATTGGACGGCATGGTGGCGAATTTCTATGATCCGAAATATCGTATTCCGTTCGGGAAGCGGCGCGTGGAGGTTCATTTGATCGATGCAAAGGGCAAGATCCGGAGGTTCCCGGATCGATCCAAGGTCCGGATCGCAAAGGAGCTTCTAGGATGGATGAAAGGATTGCGCTCATACCGTTCTCCATCCCGACTTTGATTTTCTTTTCATGAATGGCAGTCGGGATTGCCCCATCCCGCCTCTGGCGGGATGATAGGTATTGGGACCCTTTGATGTGAAAGGTTGACGGTACATGGGTATCCGGATACCCATGTACCGTAAATTCGAATGCCAGGCGGCACTAAAAATCTTATTCTGAAAAGCGAAAAAGTGATTATAATGAACGAAGTTTTCAGGGAGGTATTATCCCAGGATCATCTCATTCAAGCCAAGGAGAAAACCATGAAATTTGTCACAAAAAAAATCGCGGTTATTTTAACCTTATGTATAACGCTTAGCGGATGCGCGACGGAAAGCGGTTTATCCGAGCGTGAAACGGGCGGTTTGGCAGGAGCAACGCTCGGTGCCGGGATCGGCGCGTTGGCCGGCAGTGCGACCGGGCACGCGGGTGTCGGGACGGCCATCGGCGCGGGTGCCGGCCTTTTGACGGGTGCGGTCGCGGGCGAGATGGCGCGCCGTCAGAAGGAACAGACCAAAAAGGAGCTCCGACAGGAGATGATGCAACAACAGTATCAGCCCCAGTACGCGCCTCAGCCGGTGACGAGCCAGCAGGGGGTCGCTCCGGTCCAACAGACATCCACTTATGCCCAGACGCCGCTGAAGCAGGAAATGAACACCAAATACAATCCAAGGACGGGGCAGACCTTTCCTTCGAATTACACCTATGATCCGAACACCGGAGAAGAGTTGAAGTTGCTTCAATAAGAAGGTTATGAAGCTTTCCAAGATCAAGAAAATCGGGATCCTGACCGGAGGCGGGGATTGTCCGGGACTGAACGCGGTCATTCGCGCGGTTACGAAATCCGCCATCGCGGATCACGGATGGGAGGTTTTCGGGATCGAGGATGGGTACGCGGGACTCATTGAGAAACGCGGTCATGAATTGACGCAAGCCCAAGTGTCGGGGATCCTGACGCTTGGCGGGACCATTCTCGGGACCTCCAATCGCGCGGATCCTTTCAGGGTGCCCGTGATCCAGGGAAAGAAAGTCCGGTTCGAAGATCATTCCGATCAGGCGATCGATCATTTCCGGCAATGGGGACTGGACGTCCTTGTGGCGATCGGCGGGGACGGGACGCTTTCCATCTCGAATCAGCTTTGCCGCAAAGGGATCCCCGTGATCGGTATTCCCAAGACCATTGACAATGATCTGAGCGGTACGGATTATACTTTTGGATTTCATACGGCCGTCAGCATTTGTACGGAAGCAATCGATCGGCTGCATACGACCGCGGCAGCGCACCACCGGGTCATGATCCTTGAAGTGATGGGGCGAAATGCCGGATGGATCGCGCTTGACTCGGGATCCGCGGGCGGTGCGGACATCATTTTGATCCCCGAGACGCCGTATTCGATGGGGGCGATCTGTGAAGCGGTCAAAAAAAGAGCCCGGCACGGGAAAAAATTCAGTCTGATCGTGGCGGCCGAGGGCGCCGTGGAAAAAGGCGGAAAGGTCATCGAGAAGAAGAAGGATCCGAAGAATCCTTATCCCGTCAAGCTTGGAGGGGTTGGAAAATATCTTGAGACGCGGATCGAAAAACTCACGGGTCTTGAGACGCGTTCGGCAAATTTGGGGCATATTCAGCGCGGAGGCTCTCCGGTGCCGGCGGATCGTAATCTTGGAACGCTTTTTGGAACGCACGCCGTAGAGTTAATCCGTC
>JAHFHJ010000036.1 GCA_023246985.1 Candidatus Omnitrophota bacterium
TTCAACTTCATTGAAATTGATAGGTATTGGGACTACCCCCAACTTTGAATTTTTTTACATCAATGGTAGTTGGGGTTGCCCCAATTTCAACTTCATTGAAATTGATAGGTATTGGGACTACCCCCAACTTTGAATTTTTTTACATCAATGGTAGTTGGGGTTGCCCCAATTTCAACTTCATTGAAATTGATAGGTATTGGGACTACCCCCAACTTTGAATTTTTTTACATCAATGGTAGTTGGGGTTGCCCCAATTTCAACTTCATTGAAATTGATAGGTATTGGGACTACCCCCAACTTTGAATTTTTTTACATCAATGGTAGTTGGGGTTGCCCCAATTTCAACTTCATTGAAATTGATAGGTATTGGGACTAAATAACCGGGTATAAACTTCTTAATGCTCGCGCGTTTAAAATCTGAAGCGACATCCAATAACCCAAAAACAATAACCCAAGAGTGACCCAACTCCAATAACCAGTTGTTCGATAATCGATTTTTGTCATGGGAGCTCGTTGAGTGATTAGCAGTGAATCTTAAGGTAGTTCCTGATCCGGGCTTTCCATCCGAAAAGTCGCTCGGGACGATCTTTTTCCCGCGGGGCGTTACGAACCCGGGTCTCCAGAACTTCTTTCGCGGCGCCGACAAACTCTCTTAGGGCGTCTTCTTTTTTCTTTGGCAGGCGCATGGCTTGAAGGACTTGCAATAATCCCCAACCCTGGCCTTGCGAGCGCTCGGTCTCAAGGATCCCCTCGCCTTTAAAATTCACATAATCGATCAGGGCAAATATCCCGTTCGGAGCGCTCGCGATCTCTTTAAACTTCAGCTCGAGCACAGGGCGTTCCGCTTCCGGGACCGTGGCGGCCATTTTGGGCAGGATCCCTTCAACTCTCCGGATGATGAACTGGGCCTGGAATCCTTGGGTACGGTTCAGGAAATCTTTTAAGACAATCATGCGTTCGCTCGCAAGATCGCCTGAGAATTCTTCCCGGGTTTGCCACGGCGCCTCACGGGCCGGCAAGGCCTTGATCCATGCGGGGATCTCTTCTTTTTGGGCTTCCAGGAAGGAGAGAAATTCCGGAAAAAGTTCCTTGTAGGGTCCTTTTTTACCTTGAGGATACCAGATGAAATGTCCGATGCCGAATGATGGGAAATCTTCATCAGCATTCCAGGTCGTCATTCGCTCGACGCGTCCCGAACATTCGTTAAAGAAGATCATCTTTTGGAGACAATCCAACTCATCCGCGGTCATCGGGGTGTCAGGTTGGGCGAAGAGGGCGGCCGCGGAAAGACTCCATAAAAACAGGAACCCGATCGTAAAGGGTTTCATGGCCTCTCCGGGGCATCTATTTTAAAAATCAGAAAAAACTTCGTTTTTTTAAAGGATTTTAGTCCCAATACCTATCATCCCGCCAGAGGTGGGATGGGGCAATCCCAATTCCAATCAATCGCAGCGGGGTTGAGATTGGGGTTGTCCTGACTACCATTCAGAAAAAAAATAAAAGTCAGGGCAATCCTTGTCGGCCATTTTTGAAATCAAGTTTTAGACAAGGATAGCGTTCTGATCTTCGGAAAGCAATCGAAGACTCAAAAAAAGATCAGATCTTCAGAAGATGGCAGAGATCTGCGGGAGTTTTGATGAAAAAGTCGGGCTTGGCGGCTTCCAGCCCCTTGAGGGTCTGGAAAGGATTGGCGGCGAGCATGGAAAATGCGACCGAACGGATCGAAAGAAAGGATTTCGCCCGATTTGTGGCAAGGATATCGTCAGGAAGATCGCCCACATAAAGGAATTTTTTTTTTGCGCCGAGCGCGTGCGCGGTCTTAATAAGCGAAAAAGGATGGGGTTTGCGAAGGGATTCCTTCTTTTCCCGTTCTTCCTTTTTAACATCGTCCATAGTGGTCATCGCATCGAAAAGGTCCGCAATCCCGAAATGCTTAAGAGCGTGAGAGGCCTCGTAGAGCGATCGACCGGTCGCAATACCGAGCTTAAGGCCGTGGTGTTTGAGCCTTTCCAGAATCGGACGCTTGAAGACCAGTTTTTCACGGTGTATAAGGCCGCGTTTTTTCCAGTAACGCATCCGATTCATCGTGACGCGCGGAAAAATGTCCTTACCGAGATAAACTTCCTGAAAGATACGCGCCACTTTTTCGACGGTGACGGTCGTGGGACGGCCAAAAAGCGCCGTGATACCGGACACCCGGAGCGGTCTGTCCTTCACACTTTTGGCGAATTTTTCGATATTAACCGATTTTTTGAGCGCCTCAAGCGTCCGATTTTTGACCGGAAGCGAAAGAAGGTAAATGAGTAATCCGTAACAACAGTCCCAATCATCATTGAATCCTCCGAGAAGCTTGAATTGATTCACATCGCCCGGCGTGAGCAGGCTTGGGAATTTCCCCCCCGTGGACCGACTAAAAAAGGGTACCTCCCCGTGGGTAAGGTAAAGCTCCACGGTGTTACGGATAGCCTCAAGATAGGACTGACGGGTGTCCACAAGGACATTGTCGATATCGAAAATAACGGCGTCGGCTTGGACTTTTTCGACTGGAGGATGCGAGACTGAAACTTTCACGGCAACCTTCTGTTTCATATGTGCAGTGTACGCCCTGGCGCATGTCCTGTAAAGAATGATTTCGGCTGAGCTTGTGTGCCGATGCGATGCTGTGTTAATATACCCGCCTTTGTCTCGGTTGATCCCAGAAGAGACGAATTCGCGCAGGATATTTTTTTGAAATCCGGAGTTGAATTATTGGAAAAAGCATCATCGGTTGTTTCTTCTTCGTAATTTATGCGCCGGGGTAGCTCAGTTGGCTAGAGCGAGGGACTCATAAGCCCTAGGTCGCCAGTTCAATCCTGGCCCCCGGCAAGGCCTTCATTCATTTTAAGATCAAGAAGTCCTGACCCGTCCAAATCTTTGATAATATTTTAAACGAAAACCCGGACGGCGCGAACCACGTGGGGTTCGTGCCAGCCCCGAAAGGGTGTGTTCGGCTCCCCAATAGAGGATACGCTGCTGTTTTAGACTCTATGAAACAACAAAATGATGATCTTCTTTGCCGCTTTGAAACGCATCTCGCGGAGCACCGGTTTTTTAAATCTCGTCAAAAGATCTTGATCGCCTGTTCCGGCGGGCCGGATTCCGTGGCGCTTTTTCATCTTCTTCAAGCGCTCGCTCCCCAATACGGTTGGAAAATTGGTCTCATCCACTTCAATCATCAGCTCAGGCCGCGTGCGGCAAAAAGTGACGAGAGTTTCGTCCGCCGTTTGGCAGCAAGATCCCAGGTGTTTTTTTATCGGGGGACAGGGAATGTGAAACGTGAAGCACGGAGGACGCAGACCTCGATCGAAGAATGCGCGCGAAAAATGCGGTATGATTTTTTTTTCCACACGGCAAAAACGAAAAAGATCCCGGCGCTCGCTTTGGCCCATACGCAGGACGATCAAGCTGAAACTGTGCTCATGCGGATGATCCAGGGGACGGGGCTCAGGGGGTTGCAAGGGATCCGGGCCAAGTATCCGAGGGGTCGCGTGACCCTGGTTCGGCCGCTCCTTGTTTTCACCAAAAAGGAATTGCGGGCCTATCTTGCGGAACAAAAGATCCCTTATCGCTCGGACAAAAGTAATGATTCATCCCGGTTTGTCCGTAACCGCATCCGTTTGGAACTTATTCCGAAACTCCAGCGCGATTTTAATCCGCGGGTGGTCGAGGCCTTGTCGCGCCTTCCCGCGATCGTGGCCGGGGAGAGCGCCCTCATCGCGGAACTCGAAGAACAAGCCTGGAAGAAAGCATTTAAAAAACATCGCGCTACTCGAGTGGAACTTTATCGCTCCGTTTTTCTTAAATTTCCAACGGCACTTCAATTTCGCATCGTAGAAAAAGCTCTTAAAAAGCTCGATCCTCTCAGCGGACTTTCCTTCGAGGCTTGGGAACGGCTTCGCCGGGGGCTTGTCCGGTCTCGTTACCGCTGCTCACTTCCCAAAGATATCGATCTTGCGCTCACGCCTAAAAATATAACTCTTTACAAGAAATAGAACTGGGCATAATCCGATTTGATATCTTCAAACTGCCATGCTAGACTACGGCCTCTTTTCCTCGAAAAAAAGCGAGACCCAAAGACCATGAGTCCCGTTAGAAATCTTGATCCGGGGAAGGGGTTTGAAGCGATGCATTGTCTGTGCAAGTATCGGCCGGTTCAAATCGGCGAAAATGGAGAATTTCTAACGGGATGAGTCCTGTGAGTAACAAGATGAAGAAAGATATGCCGCGCCCCAAGAACGGCCGGAGGCTGCCTCCGAAGCCGGGGGAACCGGATCGACGCAGACTGATCGCCCTTTTCCTTATTCCTCTCGCGATCTTCCTTATTCTCCAGGTCTTCGTATTCCCCAACCTTGATCTTAAGGAGCTCAGTTACTCTGAATTTTACCGGATGCTGACGCGCAATCCCGAGACCGGCGAGATCCTTTCCTGCGATCTGGTGGACAATGTGGTACAGGGCAAGACGATCACGGGTTCTTTTTTTCAAGTGCATATTCCCTACAATGATCCGGAAGTCATTCCGCTGATCCGCAAGAATGTCGCGAATTTCTCCGTCGTTCCGCCTCAGACTTTCTGGCGAAATTTCTTCGCAGGGATCTTTCCGACACTGCTTCTGATCGGGTTCTTCTGGTTCTTTGTGTACCGCGGCGTCCAGCAGGGCGGGGGCAAAGTTTTTTCGTTCGGAAAATCCCGCGCGAAACTTGCGGATAAAGAAAAAAGTTTGATCACTTTCAAGGATGTGGCGGGCGTTGAGGAAGCGAAAGAAGAACTTCAGGAGATCATCGAATTCCTGAAGGAGCCTCTGCGGTTTACAAAACTAGGGGGGCGCATTCCCAAGGGGGTTCTCCTGATGGGACCCCCGGGAACAGGGAAAACACTTCTCGCGAAGGCGGTAGCCGGCGAGGCCGAAGTACCTTTTTTTTCCATCAGTGGTTCGGATTTTGTAGAAATGTTCGTGGGTGTCGGAGCCGCTCGCGTGCGGGATCTTTTTGAGCAAGCCAAAAAAGCGGCAAAGGCGGGCGGCAAAGGCGCGATCATTTTTATCGATGAGATTGACGCCGTAGGCCGCCAGCGTTTTGCCGGGATTGGCGGCGGGCATGACGAGCGTGAGCAGACGCTGAACGCGCTTCTTGTGGAAATGGACGGATTTGACACGCACGCGGGCGTTATTCTCATCGCCTCGACGAACCGGCCGGATGTGCTGGATCCCGCGCTGCTTCGTCCGGGCCGGTTTGACCGCCAGGTGGTCGTGCCTCTTCCGGATCTCATCGGCCGCGAAGCGATTCTGAAAGTCCATGCCATCAAGGTGAAACTTGATCCCGTCGTTGATTTTAAAACGATTGCGAAGCAAACGACTTATTTTTCCGGCGCGGATCTTGCGAACCTTATTAACGAAGCAGCTCTTCTGGCGGCGCGGCTCAACAAAGGGACGGTCGGGATGAGCGAACTTCAGGAATCCATTGAACGCGTGATGGCCGGGCCGCAGCGCAAAAGCAAAAAAGTTTCGGATAAAGAAAGAAAGATCGTGGCGTATCACGAATCCGGACACGCGCTTGTGGCGCTCCTGACGCCCGGGACGGATCCCGTTCACAAAGTGACGATCATTCCCAGGGGCATGGCCGGCGGCTATACGGTGAGTTTGCCGGAAGAAGACCGCACGCTTCACAGCCGTACTTTCTTTTTGGCGGAGATCCCGGTTTTGATGGGCGGGAGGGCTGCCGAGGAACTTATTTTTGGAGACATTACGACGGGCGCTCATAATGACCTTCAGAAAGCGACCCAAATCGCCCGGGAGATGGTGTGCCGTTTTGGGATGAGCGCCAAGATCGGCCCTATTGTTTTCGGCAAAGAGGGCGGGATGGTATTTTTGGGCCGCGACATTATGGATGAGAAAAATTACTCGGAGGACACCGCGCGTTTAATCGATATCGAGGTTAAGCGGATCCTTGAGGAAGGTTACGAGCATTCGAAAAAGGTTCTTACGGAGAGCCGGGACAAGCTTGAGGCTCTGGCGAAATTACTTTTGGAAAAAGAAACATTGGACGCCGAAGAAATTAGAAATGTTACGGGCCTCGCGAACGCGCTTCCGCCGGCGAGCGGCGGTAGTTCCGTGCCGGGCGAGCCGCCTGAAAATCAGCGAGCCTCGCCTGATTCTCATCTTATTTCTTCTATTGGAAATCAGCGCGGTCCCAGCTCTTTATACAAGAAAGCAATGAAAGCCGGGATGCCCGAATCCCAGGGCGGGAAACCCGCGGCGTGATCTGGAAGATTCGTCGGAATATCGTTTCGTTTGACCGCGCCATCCTGATGGGAGTCTTGAACATTACGCCGGATTCTTTTTCCGATGGAGGCCATTTTCTGGATCCCCAGGCGGCTTATGCGCGCGCGTTACAAATGATTCAGGAGGGTGCGGATATTTTGGATCTTGGCGCGGAATCCACGCGTCCCGGGGCCGAACCGGTCAAAGCCAAAGACGAACTCGAACGGTTGTTGCCGGTCGTGACACTCCTCCAAAAAGAAAAACGGGTTCCGATATCGATCGACACAGTCAAGCCGGAAGTTGCAAAGAAGTGCCTTGAGGCCGGAGCGGATATCATCAATGATGTGAGCGGCCTTAAAAGATCCGGCGTTGAAATGGCAAAGGTCGTCCAAAGGTTCGGTGCGGGACTCGTGCTGATGCATAGCCGCGGCACGCCGGAGACGATGCATGCTCTGACAAATTACAAAGATATGATCGCCGAGATCCTGGAGGAGCTTCGCGAAAGCGTTGAGATCGCGGCGAAGGCCGGTGTGGAGCATGGGCAGATCCTGATCGATCCGGGGCTCGGGTTCTCCAAAACCGCGGAACAGAATCTCGAAATCCTCCGGAGTTTGAAAGCGTTTCAGGGATTGGGATTTCCGGTGATGCTCGGACCGTCGCGAAAATCATTCCTCGGGTACGTGACGGGCCGTGAAGTGGGCGAGCGGGAATTCGGAACTGCGGCGTGCGTTGCCCTAGCGGTCGAGCAAGGGGTTCAGATACTGCGCGTGCATGAAGTCAAGGCGATGCGCGACGTGATCCGCACGACCGAAGCCATTAAAAAAATTAAGCCGGTGGCTTAAGTTTAACATCCGAAATACGAATACGAAATTCGAAGCAAAGATAAAATTTTCAAAAAGAAATATTTTAAACATGGGAACATTCGAATTTGTTTCGGATTTCAAGTTTAGGATCTCGGATTTTAAATACGCAAATGGCGCTATCTTTGATGAGTTATTGAAAAACCAAGCACGATGTTCATGAGAGAATAAGACATGTCCGGACATTCAAAATGGGCGAGTATTAAGCATAAAAAAGCGATCGTGGACGCCAAACGGGGGCAGGCTTTCACGAAGATCATTCGCGAATTGACCGTCGCGGCCAAAACGGGCGGCGGTGATCCAAATACGAATCCGCGTCTGCGCACGGCCATCCAGATCTCCAAGGACGCAAATATGCCGGCGGATAATATCGACCGGGCGATCAAAAAAGGAACGGGCGAACTCGAGGGCGTCACGTATGAGGAAGTGACCTATGAAGGGTTCGGCCCCGAAGGCGCGGCAATTCTCGTGGCATGCCTGACGGATAATAAGAATCGGTCGGCTTCCGAGATCCGCAGCGTGTTCAACAAGAATGGCGGGAACATGGGCGGTGCCGGAACTGTCGCGTGGATGTTTGAGAAAAAAGGTTTTATCGTCATTGCCAAGACCGCGACGACTGAAGATCAACTCATGGAGATCGCGTTGGGCGCCGGAGCCGAGGACATGACCACGGCTGATCAGATGTTTGAGGTCACGACCGCGCCGCAGGACCTTTGGGCGGTCCGTGAAGCAGTGGAAAAAGCCAAGATCAAGATCGAAAACGCGGCCCTGACCATGATCCCCAAGAATCTCGTGACGGTATCGCCGGACACCGGCCGGAAGGTCGTCCACTTAATCGAAGCTCTGGAAGAACACGATGATGTCCAGAATGTTTATTCGAATGTCGACATTCCTGAAGAAGTGATGAAAGAACTCGCGTGACAGACTGCCAACTGCGGACCGCAGACCACAGATTTAAAGGAGGAATTTTTTTTGCGGACTGTAAACTGTGGTCTGTGGACTTCACACGCAGGGAAGTTTTTCCATGCGTGTGATGGGCGTTGACCCCGGGACTCACCGGACTGGTTTCGGGATCCTTGAATCCGGCGGCCGGGACTGCAAGCTCGTGATCTGCGGAACGATCCGCGCTTCTTCCAAAGACCCCATCGCTAAACGTCTCCTGCATGTATTCAAATCTCTTCAGAAAACAGTCCGGGGATACCACCCGGATGTTCTGGCTCTTGAGATGCTTTTTTTTGCCAAGGATGTTCGGGCTGTTGAGAGGATCGGCGAGGCGCGCGCCTGCGCCATGCTTGCGGCTTCTAAAGAGGGGATCGAGGTGGTTGAATACGCCCCGACGGCGGTGAAACAATCGGTGACGGGCAACGGCCGCGCGGCTAAAGAACAGGTACAGTTCATGGTCAAGAAACTTCTGGGGCTTGCGGAGGTTCCGGCCCCTGACGCTTCCGACGCCCTCGCCATCGCGCTTTGTCATATTCATTCTGCCAAAAGGAAAGTTTTATGTACCACTCCCTGAGCGGGAAGATTGCGGAGAAGACGCCGGTAGCGGTGATCCTGGATGTGAATGGGATCGGCTACGAGGTGCGCATCTCGCTTTCCACCTTCTCGAGCCTTCCGGATCTGGGACAGGCCGTGAAGCTTTTCACGCACTTCGTGGTGCGCGAAGACGCCCAGCTTCTTTACGGGTTCGCGACCGAAGAGGAACGCGAAGCTTTCAGGTTTTTGATCTCCATTTCCGGCATTGGCCCCAAGCTTGCAATGACGCTGCTCTCCGGTGTGACGCTGGCGGAGCTTAAACGCGCAATCCAGGAGAAAAATATTCTTGCGCTGACCGCGATCTCCGGGATCGGTCAGAAGACCGCCGAACGCGTGATCATTGAACTCAGGGACAAGATCGGAAAGGCCGAAGTCTCCGCGGGGAAGGAACTTTCTCATGATCCCGGCATTTCCGACCAGGTGGTCGAGGATTCGGTATTGGCGCTCGTGTCGTTGGGTTATACCAAACAAAAGGCCAAAGACGCGGTGCAGAAGGTTTTGAAAACCGCGCTTGGGAAGAAAATTTCCGTGGAAGAAATTATCCGAGCGGCGTTGAAACATGTTTAAACAAATCCTAGTACCGCATGACATTCGAATTTAGGAGTAGGTGGTACAATACCGTTAACCCTTAGTCCCAATACCTATCCATTTTAACGAAGTTGAAATTGGGGCAATCCCGACTACCGTTCATGAAAAGAAAATCAAAGTCGGGATAGAATCAAATGAAGAACGGTACTAGACCACAAACTACAAATCAGAGACTCAAAATGGTAGACGAGCGATTGATGGACCAGGAATTCAGACCCGAAGACCTCGATCTCGAGGTAACGCTCCGGCCCCACACGCTCGAGGAGTTCATCGGCCAGGCGCCGGTGAAGGAAAATCTCAAAGTCTTCATCGAGGCCGCGCTCGGTCGCAAAGAATCGCTCGATCACATACTGCTCTTCGGGCCTCCGGGTCTCGGGAAGACCACGCTTGCCAATATCATTGCCCACCGCATGAACGCCAAGATCATTCAAGTGTCCGGCCCGATCCTTGAGCGGGCAGGGGATCTTGCTGGAATTCTCACAAATCTTGAGAAAGGCGATGTTCTTTTCATCGATGAGATCCATCGCATTCCGCATATCGTGGAAGAATATCTTTATTCTGCGATGGAAGATTTTTCAATCGAGATCATGATCGACAAGGGACCGCACGCCCGTTCGGTCAAGATGCAGCTTCCGCGTTTCACGCTGATCGGAGCCACAACCCGCAGCGGTCTTTTGACCGCGCCCCTGCGCTCGCGCTTCGGGATCATCGAACGGCTGAATTATTACGAAAATGGAGACTTGGCGACCATCGTGAAGCGGTCCGCCAAAATATTAGAGATCGCGATCGACGAGAAAGGCGCGCTTGAGATTGCCGGCCGTGCTCGCGGGACACCCCGCATTGCGAACCGTCTTTTGCGCCGCGTCCGCGATTACGCTCAGGTCAAGGCGGACGGCAGAATCACCGTGGAGGTCGCGGACAAGGGGCTCGCAATGCTCGGCGTGGACCAGGAAGGTCTCGACCCGATGGATAAAAGGATTCTGCAATATATTCTAAAAGAGTGCAAAGGCGGCCCCGTGGGCGTTAATAGTTTGGCCGTGGGCGTGGGCGAGGACGCCGAAACGCTCGAGGAAATTTATGAGCCCTATCTCATCCAGCGAGGGTTTCTCAAACGCACCGCTTCAGGCCGTGTTCTGACCGAACGCGCCTACCTGCATTTTGGCGCCAAGTCTCCGGCTTCTTCTTCACAGCTTTTTTAGGCCTTTTTGTCATTCCTAAATGCTTCTATCGGAAATCCATGGATCCCCGCTTCAAGCGTGCGAAGATGACATTCTGTAGAGTGAATCTCCGCGGTCCATGGCGTGCGACGTCCTTCACTTTTTTAACATAGGAGCCAGTCATGTACCGGGAACAAATCAAAGTACTGGATTGTACGATTCGCGACGGCGGGCTGATGAACAATCACGATTTCAGCGAAGGTTTTGTCCGGAATGTTTTCAAAGCGGTCTCCAAAGCCGGGATCGACTATATGGAAATCGGTTATAAGAATTCCCGAAAGCTTTTCCCCGGAGATAAATACGGCGCCTGGAAATTTTGCAATGACGAAGATATCCAGAAAGTTACCGGAGGAATCAGGTCCAAGACCAAGATCTCGGTCATGGTGGATGTGGATCGCGTGGATCTGGACGATATTAAGTTTAAAAAAGAAAGCCCCGTCGACATGATCCGCACGGCATGTTATGTGAAAGATGTCGATAAGGCGATCTTTCTTGCCAATCACTTCGCGGGCAAGGGTTACGAAACGGCGGTGAACCTTATGGCCATTTCCAAAGTGCTTGAGGTGGAGCTGACCGAGTGCTTGACCCAGCTTGAAAAGGAATGCAAGTGCAATGTGGTGTATCTTGTCGACAGTAACGGCGCGCTCTACCAGGAGACGATCGAGTATTTGATCAAGAAAGCCAAGAGCATCATCAAGACCAAAGAGATCGGTATTCACGCACACAACAACCAACAGCTCGCCTTCAGCAATACCATCGAGGCGATCATCCACAACGCGAACTATCTGGACAGCACGATCTTCGGGATGGGGCGCGCGGCCGGAAATTGTCCGACGGAACTGCTCCTGGGGTTTTTGAAAAATCCGAAATTCGATATCCGTCCTATTCTGGATGTGATCTCCAAAGAAATGGTGCCTTTGCGGGAAAAAGTCGAGTGGGGTTATGTGATTCCGTATGCCATCACGGGCATCCTGGACGAACATCCCAAGTCCGCGCTCGAACTCCGCGAAAGCGACCGGAAAGATAACTATCGCGAATTTTATGACAGCTTTGCGGGAAGTTCTGAAGTCGAATAAACATGAATC
>JAHFHJ010000132.1:0-2887 GCA_023246985.1 Candidatus Omnitrophota bacterium
TGCGGTATTAGAAATCCGTGCGCCCGCCGCGAATCTCCGCCACACAACGTGGGCGGATCCGTCCTCCGGCGGAGAACGCAGGAAAATTCTTTGGGAGGGGTATTTCAAAAAATCGCGCCCGGGCAGGGTCGAACTGCCAACCTTCACCTTCGGAGGGTGACGCTCTATCCAATTGAGCTACGGGCGCTTAATCGGGTGCTATCGAGGGATGCCCGCATCGCAGTGCGGGTGCTTTTTCAGTCTTTAGTAAGACGCTTTTTGCAAACAGCGGGGATTGTATCATGAAAATATCAAAAATGTTCAATGGGGTTTCGATCGGGGTGTTGACGGTCGCGGTGATGCTGGCCGGGCTCGGCGTGAACCAGTGGATCCAGCGGGAGCGCGTTCTGCGCAAGATCATCGAGCGGCTTACGGCGGAGACGCGCGTGGCGGACGTCCTGGTCGCCAAAAGCGAATTCGACGAGATCTCCAGAAAAATCAAAACCACGATCAAGTTTCTGGAATATGACGCCCGCGGCAAACCTCTTGAGCCGAAATACTTTACTTTCGAAGGAAATATCATTCAATTTCAATCGCTTGTGATCCGTTTTGGCGACAAGCTGGTGGAAGCCGGGGATCGTCTCCGGGGGAAAAGCGCGTTTCTTTTTCTGAAGGCTTTCATTCTTGACGGGAAGAACACCCAAGAGTTCGAGATCACGCGGACGGACGAAGTTCCCGCGGGTTACAAAGTCGAAAACAACAAAGGGCAGGAGGAGTTCCAGAAAAAACTTTGGAAGGAATTCTGGCATTACGCGCTCGATCCCAAGCGTCGCGAGCGGGCCGGGATCAAGAACGCGCAGATCGAAGCGCCGGGTTCGATGTTTCTTCCCGGAACCATCTATACTTTAAAGATCGAACATGACGGCGGGATCCATATTGACGCCAGCCCCGTCCCCGAAATCCTCAAAGGAGAAAAAATCGAGAATGCCGCGAAGTCCTAAAAACCGTATCCGCCGCGTGAGCATTCTGGGGAGCGGCAAGGCCCGCGAAGCAGGTCCCGTCTATCGGCAAGCGATGCGGCTCGGTCGGGCCGTCGCGCAAAAAGGGTTCAGCGTTTGCCACGGAGGTTATGCCGGCGTGATGGAAGCCGTGGCGAAGGGTTGCCGGAGCGCGAACGGCCCCAATATAGCCGTCACGATCCAAAGATCTTCGAGCCGCGCGAATCCTTGGGCCGACGTCGAGATACAGATGCCCTCCTGGAGGGAGCGGCTTTTCAAACTCATCGAAATAGGGGACGCCTACATCTTTCTCGACGGCGCGACGGGGACCCTGAACGAACTGTTTTTTATTTTGGAAATGACGAACCGGGGCCTGCTCGAAAAACCCATTCTCCTCCTCGGGAAACGGCTTCACAAGCTGATAAAATTTATGAAAAAAGATACCTCCCTTCAAATCCCGGCGAAGCTTTATTTGGCGTCCTCCATTCCGGAAACTATGAAAATATTATCAAGGAGCCGCGTCAAGCGTTAAGCGAAAAGCGTTCAGAAAAACGGGACTTACCGCTTATCCCTTCCCCCTGTCATGAAACTCTCCGATCTCGATTACCCGCTTTCAAAAGAAAAGATCGCGCTCTTTCCGACCGAGCCAAGGACTGCGGCCAAACTGCTCTGCGTGGACCGGAAAACGGGCGCGCTCGCGCACCGTATTTTCTCAAACCTCCCGGAGCTTCTTCGCCCGGGCGATGTTCTTGTCCTGAACAATACCCAAGTGCTTCCCGCAAGACTTTTCGGAAAAAGAGCGACCGGCGGCAAGGTCGAGGTCCTGCTTCTCAAGGAGGCGGGGGGGAATGTTTGGGAAGTCCTGCTCAAGCCCGGGGGTCGCGTCAAAGAAGGCCAAGTCATCGACTTCGGCGCGCGCGAGACGGAGCTTCGAGCTAAGGTGATCCACAAACCGGTCCCGGATTCGGGGCAGCGCTTTATAAAATTTGAGGGCAGGGGAGTCCGGGAAAAAATCAAAATGCTGGGGCATATTCCGCTTCCGCCTTATATTGATCGCGCTGACGAGGCCCTGGACAAGACGATGTATCAGACCGTCTTCGCGGAAAAAGAGGGAGCCGTGGCGTCTCCGACCGCCGGGCTTCATTTTGATGAGGCGCTGATTGAAGAGATCCGCAGGAAAGGCGTCGAAGTGGTTTATGTGACGCTTCATGTGAGCTACGGAACGTTCCAGCCGATCACAATGGAGCCTGTCGAGGCGCATCAAATGTTCGAAGAGGAATACGAGATTCCGGAAGAGGCGGCCGCGCGGATCAATCGCGCAAAAAAAGAAGGCCGTCGGGTGGTTGCGTGCGGTACGACCTGCGTCCGCGCTCTTGAGTCCGCGGCAAAAGGGACAGCCCCTCTCAAGTCTTCCAAGGAACTGTCCCTGTCCGCCGTTCGGCCGGGGAAATCCAGCACCTCGATCTTCATCCATCCGCCCTACAAGTTCAAGATCGTCGACGCCCTGATCACCAATTTTCACATGCCCAAAAGCACGCTTCTCGCGATGGCCGCCGCTTTTTTAGGATACGAAAAACTGATGGCCGCGTATAATACCGCCCTCCAAGAAAATTATCGCTTCGCATCATACGGCGACGCGATGTTTATAAACTGACGGATAAGGGGGAGGGAGAAGCCGATGAAAAAACTTTCCGCCGCAACTTACGCGGCGCTTTGCAAGAAGATCCGGGAAACGCTTGTCCTGGGCCAGCAAAAGATCGAAGAAGCCAAGGTCCGGACTTACTGGGAAACCGGGCATCTTATTGATCGGCACATACGGAACCACACTCCTGAAGGTAAGGAACGCGCCGCTTACAACGCCAAAGTGGTGGAAAAGCTTGCCGAAGATCTCAAAATCAGCGTAGACGGGA
>JAHFHJ010000132.1:2987-4231 GCA_023246985.1 Candidatus Omnitrophota bacterium
CTAACCTCTCCCCGCGGACGGCGTCCGGTTTAGGGAGAATTTAGCTTTATAGGAGAGATTACCGATGGCATTGAATCCGAAATTTAATATCACCACGAAGATCAACAAGGCGCTCGTTGAGATTGAGCGGGTGCGAGGCTTTCTTGATGCGGTCAAGCTCAAGGACGACTGGATCGCCGATATGCAGAAAAAGGCGCTTATCCTTGAGTCCCACCATTCCACGCACATTGAAGGCACGGCCCTAAGCCTTGAGCAGGCAAAGTCAATCTTGGAAGGCAAAAAGATCAAAGGCGTAAATCGTGACGATGAAAAAGAGCTTTTGAATTATAAGAAAGCGATGGATTTTCTCTCAATGTATCTTGGCAAGGATGATCCAGTTTCGGAAGGCATTGTCCGGGAGCTTCACAAGATTCTTGTTAAGGGCGTCCGTGGCGAAAACGAAGACCCGGGCAATTACCGCAAGATTCAGAACTATGTCGTTCATTCCCGAACACGTGAGGTCGTCTATACTCCGCCTGCGCCCTTAGATGTCCCGCATCTGATGCGGGAGTTTACGGAATGGATAAATAAGACTGAGGATGTGTCGCCTATTCTCGTGGCCGGTATCGCTCAATTTCAGTTTGTGCATATTCACCCGTTCATTGATGGCAATGGCAGGACGGCTCGACTTCTCTCAACGTTGATCCTCTATAAGACCGGCTATGACTTCAAACGGCTCTTTACCATTTCAGAGTATTATGACAAAGACAGGCCAGCTTATTATCAGGCTATCCAAACCGTCCGCAAGAGTAACATGGACATGACTTCGTGGTTGGAATACTTCGTTGACGGCTTGCGTTCGCAGATGGCGGAAATTCAGACTAAAGGCGAGCAGTTGATTAAGCAAGACAGCCAGCTTCAAAAGATTAAGAAAATCGGGCTTAATAAGCGTCAGGAAAAGGCTGTTAAGCACCTTATTATTAAAGGCACGCTCTCCGTCAATGAATATCAATCCGTCGTTTCTTGTATCCGGCGCACGGCCCAGCGGGATTTAGAAGAATTGCTCGAGAAAAAGATCGTTAAAATCGTGGCTAAGAGCGCCACTGATCCGACAAAGCACTACGTTTTACTGTGACACGCTACTGTGACATACTGTGACATTCTACTGTGACACGATTTGAGGACACTATGCAGTGGGATAATATCCAAGATAAATCATCATAGACGGGACGCCGTCCAGAGGGAGACGTTGTCCGGCACTCTAA
>JAHFHJ010000133.1 GCA_023246985.1 Candidatus Omnitrophota bacterium
ACGGAGGGATTCATGGGATTTTTTTCTAGTGGTCCGCGAGAAAGGTCGTGAATTGCCATAGGTCCTTTTCCGGGGGGATCTCAGCGCCGAATTTCAAATACTTCCGATTGAAATTCTTAAGCGGCGTCCAATCCGAAGGGAGAGACACAAACGGAACGATATAAGGCGCCGCGAAGTCCAGAATGAATTCGTGGTCGATATCATCCGGAAGAAGAAACCCTTCCCGGGGATTTCGGATCATCCAAAGCGCCGCGGCCACGACCGACACCGCCACCTGAAGGGTCGTCGCCTCCTGATGCGGTACAAGTTTTCGCGTGGTATGGATATCGAGAAGCGAACCGCACCACCAGGATTTGAAATCATGCCCCATCAGCAATACGCCGAGTTCGTCGCGGCCTTCGGTAATATCATCGGAAAGAATGCGCTGACGCTCCTGCATGCGGTATTGGCGCATCCTGAGTTCGTGCAAGGAATTGATCGCGGCATCCGAAGGACAGTACGCATAATGGACCGTCGGACGGTAAACGGCCTTACCGTTCTTCCACACGGTCAGCCGGTCCGAGATACTGAAAGCCTCGCCGTGGCGGATCACCATCCCGTGGATTTCACCGCAGGGGACCCAGGAACGGACCCAGGTATTCATCCCGAGCGAGCTCAGACAGATCTGATTCTTCGGGCCTGTCTTATGCTCGTACGCCCCGGGCGGCAGACGGCGTTCGTGCGTCCCCCACCCAAGTTCCGCCGGGGCCACGCCTTCTTCATAGAACCCCTCGATCGACCAGGTATTCACGAACTCATTCATTTTTTTGGGCACATCCGTGATCTGCGTGTCCCGTTCGCTGATGTGAATGGTCTTCACGCCGGTCAGTTCGGCAAGCTTCGGAAAATTACGTTCGATCAGAAAACGTTCGAGCTGAGGGCGGCGCGGATCTGTCTTTTTTTCTTTGAGGATCTTCTTCGCGATATCGATCAAGGCCTTTTTCGTGAAATGCGATACAAGTCCCGGATTTGCGCCATGATCGACGATCGCGGTCGTCCCTTTTTCGCCCTTCCAGTGTTTTGCCATCCGTTTGCGAAGCTTCATGTGGCGGGCATAAAGCGTGTACCGTGTCGGGTCCGTGCGCTTCTCGTCCCCGTAAGGATCCCATTCCTCGATCGAGGTATTGACATAAAGCACCTCGTGCTTGCGGCACCAGTCGAGTATCTCCCAGCAATGGATATTCCAGGCAAGATCCATGATCATATCCCCGGGACCCGCGTACTTCGCGAGAAGCTTTTTGTAATTTTGCTTTGTCACACGGTTGAAGACATATTTCACGCCTCGTTGGAGGGCGTCTTTCACGCGAGGACGGTGGTCCACAAAATCCATGATCGTGACCTTCGCCGCCGGCATATCCAAGTGGCGTAAAACGAGCGGCACGGCGCACTGCGCCACGCCGCCGCAGCCGATCATGAGAAGCCTGCCACCGAACTTTACTTTTGTTTTCGGAATGACTGCTTTGACTTTCGGGTATTTAAATCCGCGCATTGTATTTCTTTTTCTCCGGTCTCTCATACCGTTCTTCATGTTACCGATTTTAGAGGGCCACGGTATTGTACCGCATCCCCGTCAAGTCGAATGTCACGCGGTACTAAGTTAAGGGGACAAGGCACGAATACTACAACAAAATATTTTTCGCAGCAACAAATACCCCGGGGAAAAATGGGTGAAAACGCGTCCCCGGAACGGGACAGAACAACGGCCGGTTTGCGAAGAATTTATAACTCATGGTGGATAGACTTTAGTGCCGTGTCATTTCAATTTTTATCAAATGGCGCCGGATACCAAAATGTCCCCTGCGTGCCAAGGTACCATTCTCAATAATCAATATACAGAATGTCTTCGGTATTCAAACGCGTTGTCCGGACAATGCTTCCTGTTCGATCAATAAACGCGCTATAGCCATTCGGAGAAACGCGCGCGAGCGGCAGTCCCGTTTCCATCACCCGAAGCTGATCCTGCCGCAGATGGTAATAAGGCATGAGGGTATCCGAAAACATCCCCGGATTGGAAAGCGAGACAAGAATATCCGCGCCTGCCTCAACCGCCTCTTGGGCCGCCCGGGACGTCACGTCTTCATAACAAAGCAAGACGCCCAATTTCCCGAAGGATGTTTCAATCACCCGATATCCTTTAGCCGACTGTTGCCGAATCTCGCCAAAAGGCGCCGCTGTCATGGCTTGATAAACACCCCCGAGCTTCCCTTCCGGCGTAAAAAGAAGCGCCAAATTCATAAACCCGTAATCCAGGATCGACTTTCCGGCTTCAACCGGAACATGCGCCCCGGTCAGAATAGAAGCGCCGGTTTTCTTGGCTAATTCCGCAAAAAATTCGGGATTGCGATAAATATCTTCCGGAAAAGTATATTGCGGAAAAATGATGAGATCCGGACGTTGCTTCGCGGCTTCCAATGCCAATGCTTCATATTTGTTCTTCACCTCCGAGGGATGGTCCATCCTCCACTCCTCGGAGAACGGCAAGTTGTGCTGCACCAAAGCTATTTTCATAGAATGACGCCGCTCCTGCCTCGGTAAATACCGGTTCGCAAAACCGATGAGAATTCCCGTGACAACCAGAAGCGCGCAAAAGCCGGCGAGCATTTTTCGTGAACGCCCATAGATCAACTCTCCTACCACAAAACACGCCGCGATGATCCAGGCGCACCAGATCTTAAAATCAATGAAATGAAGAATTCTCAATAATTCAATCGGAGCATGGAAGAAAAGATCCAGAGGGGTTGTGCCCGTTAAAGACACGCGCGACAAAACGAATTCGAACAAACTGAAGAGCCCGAACACGACGGCAACGCTAAGAAGAGCAGACCGGATCTTTGGGGCAATCAGGTGATAAACAAGGAAGAAAAGCGGGAAGATCAACGATAGCGTCAGCGTGCCGATGAAATAAACCCAGAACTTATATTTGAGAAGCCAATAAAGGTAAGCCGCATAAACTACGAAAAATACCAACCAACACGGGATCAAAAATCCTTTAAAGAAATTTTCGCGAATTTTCTGATACAAAAACCATAGCCCGGCAAATCCCAGCCAGTGACACCAGAAGAAATGATCGTTAAAGAAGATTCCGGTGAGGATGAGCAGCGCAACGGGGCAAAATAAGATCATCGAGATCGAATGGTACCGGGTACCGAGGGGACGGCTACTTTCGGCACAGAATACCTTTAAATCCGCTCGCCGCGGATGAGGTCCTGCAGGGTCTCGCGTTTGCGGACGATCTTGAAAGCGCTGCCTTTGACCATGACTTCACAGGCGCGGGGACGGGAGTTGTAGTTCGACGCCATGGTGAAACCGTAGGCGCCGGCGGACATGATGGCGAGAGAATCCCCGGCCTTCATCTCCAAAAGCTCGCGGTCCCTGGCGAAGAAGTCCCCGCTTTCGCAGACCGGACCGACCACATCGTAGATCCATAATTTCGCATTTTCGCTCTTCATGACCGGCCAAATATGATGAAAAGCATTGTAGAAAGCCGGGCGGATGAAGTCGTTCATGCCCGCGTCTACGATCGCGAATTTCTTCACGTCGGTCTCTTTAACATAAAGGACCTTGATCGCGAGAATGCCGCTATTGGCCGCAATAAAACGGCCGGGCTCGAAAATAAGCCGGCACTTTCTTTTCTTAAAGATCGGAAGGATTTTCCGGGCAAATTCCTCCGCGGTTTGAGGATTTTCATCACTATAGATTGCGCCGAGACCGCCGCCCAGGTTCAGGAATTTGATCTTGACGCCGGTCGCTTCGAGTTCCTCGATGAATTCGACGATCTTCCGGAACGCCTCCACGAAAGGGTCTCCGGTTTCGATCTGGGAACCGATATGGACATGAACGCCGCAAACGAGAGCATGCGTGAAGCGCTTCGCTTCTTTAAAAATCCCGCGGGCCTTTTCGAAATCGATCCCGAATTTCGTCTCCGCCTTGCCGGTCGCAATGTAATCGTGCGTGTGCGGATCCACATTCGGATTGATCCTAAGCGACACATTTACTTTTTTGCGCATTTTCCCGGCGATCGCGTTGATCTGTTCGAGTTCCGGGATGGACTCCACATTGAAAAGAAGGATCCGGGCCTTGATCGCGGCGCGGATCTCCTCGGCGGTCTTGCCGACGCCCGCGTAAACGATCTTTTGTCCCCGGCATTTTACTTTCCGGGCGCGGAAAAGCTCGCCGCC
>JAHFHJ010000134.1:0-1899 GCA_023246985.1 Candidatus Omnitrophota bacterium
GCGATCTTTCGAAGATTCGGCGGCCTTCTGGAATCTTCCATTCGCCGAAACCGGGTGAGGCATGCCGTAGATATCGAACTCGTATATTTTTCCGAAGATCTTCTTTTTTGTCTCCGCCCAATAGCCTAACGTTCCCAAACTCAATGCGCCCAAAAGCACCAGGATCAGGACCGCCATCGAAAAAGGCCTCTTGAGAGGGTTGCGCTCCCGTCCGCGATCCATAAAAGGCAAAAGAAGAAGGAAGAGCGGCCCCAGCGACGTGATAAAGATTCCGGTCAGCTTCGGGAAGTATTTCAGAACTTGATACATCGGCAGGAAATACCACTCGGGCTTGATCGCGAAAGGCGTTTGCAGCGGATCGGCCTTCTCTCCCAGTTCGAAAGGCAGTAATACGGAAAGCGTGATCATGATCCCGAGTAAAATAAAAAAGATGATTCCTTCTTTTAATACATGGTTGGGAAAAAACGGGATCCCTTCTTTCAGCTTGGGTTCCTTGCCCGTCGCGACAGGGTCCAAAGTCGCGATCCCTTGATAACGAACAAGAAAAAGATGCGCCGCGAGAATAAAGAAAAGCACCCACGGGAGAATAATGACATGGACCACAAAAAATCGGGAGATCGTTTCTCCGCCGACCGCGGTGCCGCCGCGCAAGAAGGTTTTAATGAAATTCCCGACCCAGGGGATGGCCCCCGCGATCTCTGTCCCGACGGTCGTGGCCCAATAGGCCAATTGATTCCAAGGCAAAAGATATCCCGTGAAACCAAACACCAGGGTTATGAAAAATAATCCGACCCCAAGAACCCAGGTCAATTCCCGCGGCTTCTTATAAGACCCGGTGATGTAGGTCCGCAGCATGTGCAGGAAAACAATCATGATCATCAAATTCGCGCCCCAGGCATGGATCTGGCGGTAGAGCCAGCCCATATAGGCCGTGGTCATGATGTATTTGACGCTTTCAAAAGCATCATGCATGGTGGGCCGGTAATAAACGAGCAGTAAGATCCCGGAAAGCACCTGACTCACAAAAAGAAAGAGGGACATGCTCCCTAGCGTATGGAACCAGCTGATATTCTGAGGAAGAGGCTTCTCCAGCTGCCCTTTCACCGCTGCTTCGACTTGTTCGATGTCGCACCGCTCCGCGAACCAGGACTTGATCCAATCCTTTAACATGTTTTCTCCTGAAAAATGATCTGACCCCTCGGGGTGTTTTCCCCGAGGGAGTCATCCTGAGCGAAGCACCGAGAGGTGCGAAGTCGAAGGATCTCATTAAGGAGACCCTTCGATTCCGCCCTATACAGCAGGACTTCACTCAGGGTGAGTGGGTCGGGAAAACTCACCGCTCCCTCACAATTTAAGAAAAACTTTTCCGTTCGTCACGCGTATTGCATAAGACGGCAAGGGACGCGGAGGAGGCCCCGAAACCACCCTCCCTTGAAGATCAAAAACACCGGCATGACAGGGACATAGGATCTCTTTTTTTTCGCTATTCCAATCGACCACGCAACCCAGATGCGTGCAGATGGCCGAAAACGCTAAAAATTCCTGTGCCGTCCTGACTAAAAGAAGAGCGCTGCCGGCAAGGATCACTTTTTTGGCTCCGCCCACCGGGATTTCATCAACCTTGGCGACTTCCTGCATATCGCTGCCGGGACCATGCCCCATCACGGGCCAAAGGTACGCCAACGCGGGAAACAGCATCCCGGAAAACGTCGCGAGAAGTCCGCCTTTGATCACCCAATCAATAAAATCACGACGGGATATTTTTTTTTCCGCCGTTTTCATTTCCGTTTTTTGTCTTTCTTCGAAATTTTCCATGACCTTTTGTCTTCCCTTCCCGCCCCCTTGGCGGGATGATGAGGGTTGGGACTACGATTTTTTGGAATGACCTTGAGATTTTAA
>JAHFHJ010000134.1:1999-4200 GCA_023246985.1 Candidatus Omnitrophota bacterium
TTTGTACGACGCCATCAATTTTTCATTGCCATGACAACGATTGCATGTCCTCGGAAGGTTTAACGGATAAACGGAGCTGCCGGGGTCGCTGACGGGAAGAATGTTGTGCTCGCCATGACAGTCGCTGCAGACGGCGACATGTTCATCCCTTTCTTGAAAAAGTTTTTTACCGTGTTTGCTTGTCTTGTAACGCGCCAGCTGGTCCGTACGGAGCCCATAGAAATTCATGGTTTCCACATCCGCATGGCATTGCCCGCAGACCTCGGCAATCTTTTTTTTGTCCGGAATTCCGAAGTATCCCGTGCCGGGCCCTTTGGC
Source organism: Candidatus Omnitrophota bacterium (assembly GCA_023246985.1). Classification (GTDB taxonomy): domain Bacteria; phylum Omnitrophota; class Omnitrophia; order Omnitrophales; family Aquincolibacteriaceae; genus Aquincolibacterium. Next base: position 2,318 of record JAHFHJ010000134.1, read on the forward strand.
GAGTTCTTTCGTCGTCTGCGCGGGATCGCCCCCATGACACTTGTCGCAAAAAACGCCCTGCCGGGTATGGATGCTGTCGTTCATGTCTTCCTGGATATCGGAGTGACATGAAACACAGGAGTTACTTTTCGGCGGCTGCGAGACTTGCGCCCATCCCTGATTTTGAAATTGCAGCAGAAAGAAAAGCAGGAAGAGTCTCTGAAATCCCATCTTGATCCAACGATCGGCCTTCGCCTTAATCATTTTTGAGAATGCCTCACCGGGTCTACTTGTCTTTCTCGACAAATCTTGCAATTCCGATACAGACAAAATAAAGAACGAACATCGGCAGCGCCATGAGAAGCATATTGACAGCATCCGGCGTGGGTGTCAAGATTCCGGCCGCGAGAAGAATCACAAGGATCGCAACGCGCCATCCCTTGATGGCTTTTTCGGCGGTTATGACGCCGTATTTTGAAAGGAAAAACACCAGGATCGGTATTTCAAAAACAAATCCTCCCGCCAAAAGAAAGAGCAGGACGAAGGAAATATAGGATTCCAGGGAAATGATGAATTGAAGATCGCCCTGACCCAGCCCCAGAAGAAATCTTATCGACGCGGGAATGAGGATAAAAAAATTAAACGCCGCGCCGGAAATAAAAAGTGCGGTCCCGAAGAAAATAAAAAGGAAACCGCTTCGGATATGGCGCGGGTCCAGCGCCGGCAAAAGAAACATCCATGTTTCGTATAATAAAACAGGAAGCGAACCGATAAGGCCAAAAGCAAGCGCCACCTTGAGATAGGAAAGAATTGCGGCAGTTGGGCTGAAAACGGCCAGAGTTTTGATCTGCGCGGAGGCGGGCCATTTCAAGATCCAGATCAGATCTTTTGCGAAATAAAACGCGGCGCCAGAAAAGAGGAGCACGGATAAAAGAACCCGGAAAACCCTTTGCCGCAATTCGTCCAGATGAACGCCAAGCGGCGAGGGTCGGTCGATCATTGCCTGATTATTGCGGGGAAGAGTCGGAAGGTTTCTTTTTCGAAGGATCCATCGGATCCTCTTCTTTGAGGGATGTTTTAAATTCCCGTATCGCCTTGCCCAATCCTTTGGCGATATCCACCAGTCTATTGCCACCGAAAAGAAGCAGCACGACCAGAAAAATAACAATCAGTTCCGGCATTCCTAAATTGAACATTGAAACTCCCTCTTTTTTCCCAAGAGCTCCCGCGCTTTGAGGGAAACTTATTTCCCGGGAATCGGATGTTTGATTTTTTCCAATCGCTCTTGATAATTGAACGGTTTATTGAAAGGGTTTTCCGCGTTATGACAACCCAGGCATGTCTTTTCATCCGGGATCTTAAGTCCGGCAGCGGCGGCCGCAGCGCGATCCTTCATCACGCTCATCTTCATATAATCCTTACCGGGACCATGGCAGGATTCGCATGAAACGCCTTCTTCCACAGGAATTGCCTGGGCAACACGGTCCGTTGTGTGCCCATACGCCGTGGAATGGCATTTGAGGCATTTCCCGTCTTTTTGAGGATCTGTGACGCCTAACTTTGCGCCCGCGGCTTTCGCTTCCGCCGTTCCCAAAACTTCAAAGGCCTTGGAATGTCGGGATTCCTGCCACTTGGGATATTGTTCTCCCTGCTTCGGAGTTTTATGACAGATGGAACATTTTTTTGCGCCTACATACTCATGCTCGGATTGGGCGCTGGCTCCCTGCGCGGTTAAAAGGACACAAAAACTCATAAGGCCGAGGCATTTTCCAAAACTCAGCAACGCTGCTTTCTTTTTCATGTGACGCTCCCTTTTTGAGTGTCTTGCTGCCATCATGGGGATGAGAGGATTATACTGGCCTTCATATTACCCGTTTATCCGACAAATTCAAAACAAAATAAAT
>JAHFHJ010000135.1 GCA_023246985.1 Candidatus Omnitrophota bacterium
TAGTGCTTTGAAGGATAGAAAATTTTTTTCCATATCGCGGATGAGAGTTTAATCATGATTTGGCAACAGGTTGAGTAGGTATTTCCGCTCTTTTTAAATGTTTGTTTTTAGTTCTGAAATATACTCGACAACTCTCGTTTTCACAAGGCAGATTCTTTGGTTATAGGACTTACCTTTGACTCCACTTCAAGAAGCTTGACTTTTTTAAATATTATGTATATATTTTATGTATATTAATCATATCAAAGGAGATTTCCCATGGTGCACCACACACATGCTGCAAAACTTTTTTTAACGATGGCATTGCTTTTAGGAATTTTTTTCCTGCCCTTAGGACGGGCAGCGTGGCAAAAGCCGATTCAGCCTTCCCTGTCGGGAGGCGTCCTCACTTGCCTCGCGATCCATCCGCTCGACCCGGCGAAATTCCTGCTCGCGTCCGGACATGACATTTTTGAAAGCGAACGGGGAAATGCGTGGCGGCCGCTTTGGTCGCAAACAGACGCGAACGCACCGTTCAAGCGCCTCTTTTCTTTTCTGCATCTGCCGGACTTTGTTTTCGCGCTCTCGAGCGACACGGTCTTTATGGGAGACCTCAAGAACCGCTCCTGGCGCGTGGTCTATCACGATGTGAGCCGCGTCCCGATCTCTTTCGCGGTCCATGCCCTGGACCCAGACCGCTGGTTCGTCGGAACTGAGCGGGGTCTTCTGGAAACTGAAGATGGAGGAAAGACCTGGTCTCCCTCCCCGCTTTTTCGCGAATCAGGCCCGGTGCCGCTCGTTTTTTTTGACGAGGCGCGGCTCTTCCTCGCGACCGAGAATGCCCTTTATATTTCCGCCGCCGACAGCCTCGCGCGACAAGTCTTTACGCTCCCGGGAACTGAAAATGAATCAGCCGAAGCGGCGGGCGGCGACCGCGACAAAGACGCCTCTTCCTATCTGTTCAAGATTCATGACCTGATCGCCACGCGAAACGGTTCCTCTAAACTTTTTTTGGCAACGCGGAACGGGGTTTTCCAAAGCATGGATCACGGATACCGATGGGAACCGCTCCCTCAAAGCGGTTTGCAAAGCACCTCCGTTCTTCAGCTTGCTTCTTCAGCCGAAGGGGACCGTCTTTACGCGGCAACGCCCCGCGGCATTTACGCCTACAACCCCCGCGCGCGGCGTTGGACCGGCCTTTTTGAAGGGCTGGCCAGGGATGGGGCGCAAAGTATCGCGGTCCTGAACGATGAAAAACTGCTTGCGATCACGGAGGAGGGTTTTGTGCAGTACCCGCTCGCGCCTTTCTCGCCGGAAACCGGGCCGGACCTTACGATCTACCAACCGGCGGAGGAAACGCTTACTCTTTTCAAGGAGCTCCTTTCCATGGAACCCACAGCCCGCGAGGTTCATAAGCATGTCATTCAATACGCCGATGTCTCAAATGGCAAGATCAAACGCTGGCAAACGGGGTCCCGACTGGCGGCACTACTCCCCAATCTTTCGTTTAGTAAAAGTTTTTCGAGAAGCGCCTCAATCGATATCGACCGCGGCGGCACGAACGATCCCGACCGTTACATCATCGGCCCGGCGGACAGCAGCAAGAGCGGCTATAGGACTCTGAGTTGGGATTTCGGCGATATGATTTACAGCTCGGACCAAACCTCGATCGATTCACGGGAAAAACTGATGGTGGAACTGCGTCATGACCTCTTGTCCGAGGCAACGCGCATTTACTACGAACGCCGCCGTCTTCAGATCGATCTTCTCTTCACGCCTCCCGCCTCCGAACAGGAGCATCTGGAGGATCTCCTGCGCATGGACGAGCTCACGACGCTCCTTGACGGCATGACGGATGGATTTTTCTCAAAACGCCTGGAACGGATTTATGAAGAGAAGCCGGAGCTGAATGGACTTTGGACGTTTACGCCTGGCAATGCGGAAGGTGGCACAACGTTCAACGCGCAACGCTCAACGAACAATGTAACAAACCCATAAAAAAAGAGAGGACGATCCTATGGAAAACAATAATTCGGGACAGCGTACAACGCACCATTCACAGCGAAGTCATGATCCGACGCGCAATGCGCAACCCACGTGGCGCGGAGAAAGACGGCCTTTGGCCGAGGATCAGCAACAAAACCGTGAAGACCTAGACGTCGAAACTGTCCATGCTCCCGGTCAAAACGGTTCGCAAAAAGCGTTTAAATCATTCCGGGATCTTGCAATATGGCAAAGAGGAATCTCTTTGGCGAAAACGATCTATCAAAAAACAAGCGCTTTTCCGAAAGACGAGCTTGATGGCCTCGCGGCTCAAATGAGACGGGCTTCCGTCTCAATCCCTTCAAATATCGCCGAAGGGTATCGACGGAAACATGCCAAAGAATTTCAGCAGTTCCTCAACGTTGCTTTGGGTTCGATCGGAGAATTAGAAACGCAAGTCATTCTTGCCGGTGAATTGAATTATTTATCGGCAGAAAATAAAGGCCGCCTTTTAGAGGAGCTCGGCCACCTGGTGCGTATGACGATCAGCCTGTGCAATAAGGTTTAACCCCAACTTTGAATTTTTTTACATAAAGGGTAGTTGGGGTTGCCCATCCCGCCTTTGGCGGGATGATAGGTATTGGGACTAACGTTGACCGTTGCGCGTTGCGTTACCGGTGGGACATTCTGTCCAACCGGAGCTGCCCGCACGCCGCGTCGATGTCGCGGCCCGCGGTCTTGCGAAGCGTTACGCGAAGACCGTGTTTTTCAAGTTGAGAGCAAAACTTTTCCGCCGCTTCGGGGGTGGGCGCCTGATGCGGGAATTCCGCGATTGGATTATAGGGAATAACATTGATCTTAGCGCGAAGCGGCTTGGCGAGGATGGCAACGCCTTCGACCTCTTCTTCGGAATCGTTCACGCCGGCGATCAGCGTGTATTCAAAGGTGATCTCGCGCTTCAGGTCCCGGTGAATCCTTCGGAGCGCGCTCACAAGCTCCTTAAGCGGGTAGCGGCGGTTCATCGGAACGAGGGAACTGCGAACCGCGTCCATGCTCGAGTGAAGCGAGACGGAAAGCCGGACGCGACCCTCCGTGGACTTCACGAATTCCAGGATCTTCGGCGTAATCCCGGAAGTTGAAACCGTGATCCTTCGCGCGCCCAATGCGAATCCCCAGGACGCGATCAAAATACGAATCGCCTTAAGGGTCGCCTCAAAATTATCGAGCGGTTCTCCCATTCCCATAAAGACCACATTCGTGATCTTCTTTTTCGTCATACGCGAGATTCTTGAGACTTGCTCGACGATCTCTCCTGCCGTAAGGTTGCGAAGAAACTTCCCCTGCCCGCTCGCGCAGAACGCGCAATGTACTTTGCAGCCCAATTGCGTCGAAACACATACGGTTTGCCGGTTTCCCGGCGCCGCCGCCTCGCCCTCTTGAGAGATCAGAACGCTTTCAAGAAAATGCCCGTCGGCAGTCCTGAACAGAAATTTTTCCGAACCTCCCGTCACGGCCTTCTTTTCTTCCACAGGCGCGAGAGCGGTAAGGGGGATGGCTTGAGCCAGCTTCTCCCGCGCATCCTGGGGGATATTCCGCATCTCATCCCACGCAAGGATATTTTTTTGATAGACCCACTCGAGAAGCTGCGCGGCGCGATACTTCGGAAGACCCTGTGCCAAAACGATTGTTTCTATTTCTTCGGGGGTTGAGCCATAAAGAGTTTTCATCTTTTGCTCCCGCGCAGCGCGATGAACGGCCTGGAGGGCTCAATCCGCTTTTTGAGCTTCATCCAAAGGAACATGCCGGCAGAAGAAAAAAGGCAGAGCCCCGGGGCAAAGGGATAGCCGTGAGTCCGCTCCCACTCGGGGCAATGCTTGCAATGCATCCCATAGACGCTTGCCACAATAACCGGCGGCAGGATCACGGCGGCGAGAATCGTCAAATGCTTTAGGACTTCGTTCCACTTGAAAGAAGAGTACGAAAAGTAGACCTGCAGAATGTTGTCAAGATTTTTGTGATAGACTTCGATCGTGTCATCCGTGCGAAAAAGATGACCGTAAGCGTCGCGAAAATACATCGAATGTTTGGGCCTGATAAAGCGATTCGGGTTCCGCGTCAAGGAATAGACCGTGTCCCGCTGTGGACCGGTGATGCGGCGGAGGTTGAAGACATTCTGCTTTTCTCGCTGAGGAGAGAGAACATGCGGCTGCGGGAGATGTTCGTCTCGAG